>CALVYO010000005.1 GCA_944372275.1 uncultured Bacilli bacterium | reverse complement strand
TGCATCTTTACTCATTTTGTCACCTTCGCATAACTATTTTCATATTTTTGAATTGTTTTAATACCAATAATTGATAAAATAATTCCTACTAATAACCATAATCCTAGCATTCGATAATTTACAATATGAGCATTTAAAAATGTTTTTCTAAACGAATCAATTATAAATGCTATAGGGTTTAAATTAAGCAATATTCTATTATAAGGACTAGGTACTCTAGTTGATATTGCATAAAAAATCCCAGATAAATAAAATGTCAACTTAAGTAAAATTGTCATAACATTACTTAAATCTTCAACAAATACACCAAAGTGCATTAAAATACAAGCGATACCAAACGATAATACAAACAGTACAATTAAAACTGGTAAAAACTGCAACATATAAAGTGTATATGGAACTTTAAATATTAACATCATAACTAAAATTAAGCCCCAAGATATAAACATTTTGAATAAATTAGTAAACATTTTAATTAATAATAATATATATTTGGGGATATATACTTTAGTGACAATCGATTTATTATTAGCAATCAATTTAACACTTGAATTAACAGTAATATTAAAGAAATTCCAAGCTGTTAACCCAATTAAAACAAATACTGGTAAATTTTCTTCTTTTGTTTTAAAAACTATTTCAACAATAAATGTGTATACTAACATAAAACATAATGGATCTAATATCCACCAAAGCCAATTTAAATAGGAATTAGCTACTTCAGTTTTTAAATTAGATTTAGTTGAATAAATCATATACTTAAAATATTTTTTAATATCATCAAAAAATTTCTTCATTTTATCACCGTCTATCAATATTTTATCATAAGTTTTTCTATAAACGAAATTATTCGGCTAGTACATTTTCCGTCAAAATTTTCAACATATTTTTTAGCAAAATTTAATGAATATTGCATATCGTATTTGATATCCAAATTTTCTATTAACTCATCAATATCATCAAAAGCATATTTAAATTGTTTCTTTATATCAATATTTAAGCCAAAATCTCTTTTATATTCTTCATAATCATAAATATAGCAAAAAGTTTTTTTATTGCTTAATATTGCTTCAAAAACCACATTAGAATAATCACTAATAACATAATCTGCTATACTTATTAAATCTTCTGCTATATAATCATTAATTATAATTACCCTATCATCATTCATATTTAATTTATCAATTGGATGATTTTTAATCACAAAGTAATATTTATCAAAATCAATATTTTTTAATAAAATATTATAATCTATCATATTTTTACGATATGTTGGCAAATAAACAATTATTTTTTTGTTATATAAATTATATTTATTTTTTATTTCTTTTGACTTGTTATTTTTCCGATAATATATATAATCTAACATTGGTGTTCCAAAATTTAAAATATTTTTTAAATTAACATTAAATGCTTTATTAAATACCATTGATGAGTGTTTAGAAGAAGAAATAACATAATTATAATTCTTATGCATATTCATTTTGATTGCTAATTTTTTTTGCTTTTTACTTCTTTTGTCTAATGTTTGCAATCCTATTTTTTTTATTATCCCATTAGCATGCCACATTTGTATAATAATTAAATTTTTACGATGTTTTAAAATACTTATAGGAATTGAATAACCATCAGTAATAACTACTTTCGAAGTTCCTAAATGATACATTTGTTTAAATAGCAAAAAGAAATTAAACAAATAGCTTTTTAAATTTCCCTCGATTTTCTTTATTATTGTAACTATTTCAATATTATTATTTTTTGATAATTCTTTTATAAGCGCATAATATTCCAACGATAATTGATTTGTTTGTCTACTTAAAAATAATATTTTATTCTTTTCTTTTAAACATTTAAATGGCAAATAAATAATATTCAATGTTATTTTAAATATATCAATTAAAAACATAAATCACCTTCCTAATGATCGAAATGATGTTTTATTACTCTTTTTTCTATCGGTGGTAATTCCATATAGTTTCCATATACTTTTGCTAATATTTTCTCTGCTTCTTTAGGAACTGGAACCAAAATATCTTCAAATTTAACATATCTAGGTTTACCATAATATTTTTTAGGAAAAGTTTGTTTTTTATAATTATAATAACTAGCCAAATTAACAACATATCTATTGCTATCATTATTATATTTTTTAAATGTTTTATCTAGTTTCTTATGTAACGTCTTTAAAGAATAAAATTTTGACATCATATAAACAATAAATGATTTTATATTTTTGGGTTTTCTATATAATTTTAAGCCTAACATACCACGATACAATCTAATTTTAAAACTTTGAAAGTATTGTCCAAAACTATCTATTTTAGGAACATTGTCTACTGGAAAAATATCTAATAACGGACCATTATGGGATGTCAAATGTGAAATATGTAATTGTTTATATTCACTTTCTTTTAAATCTCGTATTTTAATAAAAGGTGACCAATAATTTTTTATTGTTGTACTGTGTTGAACTTCATATCTTTTATTAATTTCACTTGGTGCTATTTTTAAAAATTTTTCATAGTCTTTCCTTAACATCATTATATCCAAATCATCATCCCATGGAATAAAACCATTATGACGAATTGTACCTAATAAGCTTCCTTCTGCCATATAATAATTTATATGGTATTTTTTACATATTTTATCTACTTCCTTTAATATTTCAAGCTCTATTAATTGCAATTTTCTTAAGTTAGTCATTTTTTTTTACATTAAAAGTATGTTTATGCTTTCTTTTATTTTCAGGAGGTAGTTGCATATAATCACCATATACATTAGTCAAAACATAATCATAATCATTAGGTACTAAAAACTTATAATTTTCAAAATCAAGGTATTTTCCATCACCATAAATATGAGCCGGAATAACCAATTTTGATAATGGATAATAACTACCATAATTAACTATATAATTGTGAGATTTATTATTATATTTTGTCATACGTTTATTTATTAATTTATGATATTTTTTTACAGATATGAAATTTGCAAAAAATTTTAATATTTTATTTCTCAATCTTTTTTTCTTAGAAAAACCTGTTTTTAACCATAACATTCTTCGTAATAACCTTATCATTTTAAAATTAAAAGCAATTTTTTTTGAGTAAATTTCTGGTAAATAGTCTAACGGAAAAACATCAATATAAACTCCGGCATTATTGGTCATCTTTAAAATATCTTTTTGGATATATCCAGTATCTTTTAACATACGAATTTTAGAAGCAATAACCCAATAGTTTGGTTCCGTTTCAATTGATTGAATTTTATAATTTTTAGGGAATTTTTTAATTGCTATTTTTAAAAATTTTTCATAATCTTCTCTTGGCATCATAACATCGATGTCATCATCCCACGGAATAAAACCTTTATGCCTAACGGCACCTAATAATGTTCCTTCTGCCAAATAGTATTTTAATTTGTTTTTTTCACAAAAATTAGTAAATTCAATTAAAATTTCTAATTCTAGTTTTTGTAAATTAATTAAACTATTATCATATATTTTCATCAATATCATCTTCCTCAATATCCTTTAAATCAATAGATGTATCGCAAATTGAATGACGCGATACTCTTTTATTTTTAGGCGGTAATTGCATATAATCGCCATATATTCTAGTTAAAACATAATTGTAATTTTTTGGAATTGGAACAAGAATATCTTCAAAATCAATAAAGATTGTTTTATCAAAACAACAAATCGGAAAAATTTCTTTTTTTACACCATAACTGCTTGAGTAATTAACAACATATTTTTTATTATTTTTATTCTCTCTTGTTGACAATTTATTAATTTTTTCATGCAGTTTTTTATTGGAATAAAATGGTGATTCTATGTAGTATAATAATCTTTTCCATGAAAATTTAATTTTATATCGTACTTTGATTAACAAAATATCACGATATTTTCTAATTTTATTAAATTTTTTAACCTGAGATTTCCCTAAAGCTAAATTACTAGTATCCAAAGGAAAAATATCAACGAAAGGACCGTTATAATTTTTAGATAAAACTGCTTCTTTATTCCTAAATCCACGATTATTTAAACTAACAACTTTAGAAAATGGCAAATGATAATTTTTTATATTTTTATAACAACATAATTTATATCCGATTTTTAATTTTTTATCAGCTATTTCTAAAAACTTGTTATAATCATCACGTGGCATTCCAATATCTAAATCATCATCCCATGGAATAAAACCATTATGTCTTACTGCCCCTAATAAACTACCTTCTATTAAAAAATATTTTATTTTATTATCTCGACAGATTCTATCTATCTCTTTTAATATATCTAATTCTATCATTTGAATTTCATGTAAACGTTCATTTTTAATAATATATTTTTTATTCTTTCCAAATACTTTTTTTAATCTTAATTTAGAGATATTAGTTTTCATTTTTATCAAAAATCTAACAATTTTTCTAATTAATTTAGGACAATATATTTTTGAAAATAATAGAAATTTATTTTTTTTAATTAATTTACTTACATTTTTCTTTAAACTTTTTGTTTTGTTAAAAAAGCAAGAATTTTTCCATGTAGGAAAATTATTATTTAAATATTCAAAAGCCAAATTAACATAATTAACTTGTAATTTGTAATTTTTGTTTAAATTAAAAAATTCCATTCTTTTAAAAATATGTATCAAACATAAATTTTCAATTTTTTTATAATATTGTTCAAATGTATTATTTTTTTTATGATATTCGATAATATTATCACAAGATTTAAATATATCAAAAATTTTGTCATTAATTGTTGTAGTAATTGTACCTTCACGATTAACTCGATAATAATACAAATTTTCATTAATCATCGATATTTTTTTTGCTTCAAATAAAACGTTGTATACTATTGCACTATCTTCAAATATTTGTCCTTTAGGAAATTTAAATTTTTCAAATAATTTTTTATCATAGATTTTATTCCAAACAAAAGCTCTACACTTATTTATATAATCCAAATCATCTTGATTAGTCAAATCAATAACTTGATTTTTTTTAATAAAGTTATTAGGCATATAATTATTAGTTGTCTCTGAATATTTAATTAAATTACACACCACAACTTTACAATCGCTTTTTTTAGCAGTATTATACATTTTTTCAAACATTGTGACATCAACAAAATCATCACTATCTACAAACGCAACATATTCACCGGTTGCTTTTTTTAATCCATAATTTCTTGCATCGGAAACTCCCCCATTTTTTTTAATAAACGATTTTATTTTGTCAGGATATTTTTTTACATATTCATCAACAATTTTTTGTGATTTATCAGGACTTCCATCATTTACAACAATTATTTCAATATTTTTTAGAGTTTGATTAACTAAAGATTCTAAACATTCTTTAATGTATTTCTCAACATTATAAACAGGAACAATTATTGAAACTGCGCACTTTTGCAAAGTTAACAACCTACTTTCTTTTTAAAGCTTTCAAATATATTTTTGAAATATTTTCTTTATCTAATTTTATTGGATTATTATTTAAACGTTGTTCGTTTACAGAATTAGTTAAAATACTTAATTCATCTTCAGTTATTGCAGGAATATCTAGATTTAATTTTACTATTATATTTTTTAATTTATTTATTGCCTCATTGGAATTAGGACATTCAAAAATTTGTGATAAATCATTCATTATATTTACAATATAATCACTGCCTCTTGGGTCAATACATTTATCTATATTATTTATCATATATTCCCATATATAAGGTAAACATAAAGCTACCGCGTGTCCATGACTTGTACCAAATAAAGAAGTAATTTTATAACTCATAGCATGAGCGGCAGTAGTCTGTGAAATGTTGATCGCTTTACCTGCTAAATTAGATGCAATCATTATGTTTTTCATAGCATTTTCTTCATTATCTAAATACTTAAACATATTAGATAAAATTAATTTAATTGCGGTTTTGGCATATTTCTTACTTTCATCAGTAGAATTAACAGACCAATAAGATTCTATTGCTTGACATAGTGCATCTAACATTGTTGATTTTTTTTGATAAATTGGTAAAGTTTTTAATAGTTCATAATCTAATATAACCATATCTGGAACAATACTATCATGAGTAATTGAATATTTGATTCCTTCTTTGTAAATAACCGCAAATCTAGTTGACTCACTTCCTGTCCCAGCGGTTGCGGGTATTGCTAAATGGCAAATTAAATTTTTATCAATTGGTTTATTAAAAAAATCGCCATCTGCTAAAGCATATAATTTAATACATTTTGCAACATCAATAGCACTTCCACCACCATAAGAAATAACAAAATTACAATTATTATTTTTAAAAGCATCTAAACCCAACAATAATTCTTCATATTTTGGATTAGAACTATATTTATCAAATAATACATATTCGATATGTAACTCATCTAATATTTTTTTTAATTTACTATTTTTAAACAAACTATTTGATACTATTAAAGGTTTACTATTTTTTAAAATATCTTTCAAAATTTCATAATTAATGAAATTTTGTTCTCTAAAATCAAAATATCTAATATCTTTACTTACTCTTTTCAAATCGTCAGGATTATCTACTTCATCTATATAATAATTTTCATACGAAAATTCTTCAATTGGAATATTTTCAGATATTTCATTAAAAGCATTTTCTGCATATACTCCATCTATACCATTATCAATAAATTTAGAAACATTATCTAACCATTTAGTAATATTATCATAACTTAATTTATAACATGGTTGAAAAGCAAAACAATTATCATCAAATATATTTACACCAACTTCTATTATTTTTCCATTTATAACTCTTGCCTTGAAATCTTTTTCAGGTAATTTTTTTTCTCGGTTTACGGTTGCTAAATTTTTTCTAGGATCGGCCAATATATCTTCTATAAGTTTTTTATCAAACACTAAATCTCCATGCAAACTTATAATATCATCATCAAAATATTTACGAGCTAAGTACATTGAATAAATATAATTAGTTTTATCATAAATTGGATTACGGACAAACGTAAAATTTAAATCAGGAAATTTTTTACTCACTTCAATTAATTGTTCTTCAAAAGGCCCAGTTGTGATTAAAAATTGTCTTATTCCGCATTCGCTTAAAATACGCACTTGTCTTTCAAAAATTGTTTCTCCATTATTTAATTTGACCATTGATTTATGACAATTTTGAGTTAATTCTCCCATTCTTTTTCCTAATCCGGAATTATAAATAACTGCTTTCATTTAAAATATCCCCCTTATTTTTGTATTTTTTTCATTAAAGATTTTTTATTTTCGATAGGTGTTTTAGTTGGTCTACCCAAATCATCACGAGACCCTTGTTTTGTATAAATAATTAACGCATCCATACCCATCATTTTAGATAAACCATTTTCAATATCAGCAATTGTATAAGCATTATAAACATTATTAAAGCCTACTGCTTTTAATATTTTATCTATTTGAATTTCAAAACCTACTGTTGGTTGTCCACCTACTGATTCATGGGCTCCATTATTTATTAAAATATATTTAAAATTTTCACATGGATTTTGAGCTATCACGGCAAATCCTCCCATGTGCATAATAAATGATCCATCACCATCAATGCAGTAAACATTTTTATCAGTATTTAAAGCCATACCAAAAGCAATAGAAGCAGTATGCCCCATAGAACCTACTGTTAAAAAATCGTTCGAATGATCTTGATTATTCTTTTCTCTTATTTCAAATATCTCACGTGAAGTTTTACCAGTTGTTGAAACAATAAAATCATTATCATTTAATTGTGATATAATGCAATCTAAAGCTTGTTCTCTATTAATTGTATAATCGTTTTTACTTTTTGAGATTTTGTATTCACCAAATGTATCTTTTTTTACAATAATTGCAATTGGTTTATTTGTGTTTTTCATATACTCATAGCATTTATCAATTTCTTCTTTATAATTATCCGTCAAAACTATATATTTAATCCCCATTGTTTCTAATAAAGGCAAAGTTAATTTTCCTTGTTTTATATGTTGAGGTTCATCTTTTTTCCCTGGTTCACCACGCCAGCCAATTATTAATAATATTGGGATGTTATATACTTCTTCATCTGCTAATGATAGCAAAGGATTTACGGTATTACCCAATCCAGAATTTTGCATATATACTACACCAAATTTATTACTAGATATATAATATCCACTGGCAATAGCAACAGCATTTCCTTCATTAGCCGTTATTATATTATGTTTAGAATCACTATTTTCTCTAATACACGCACATAAATTTTTTAATAATGAATCTGGTACTCCAACAAAAAAATCTAATTCTTTTGTTTTTAAGTAATCGTAAAATTCTTTTGTTTTAATCATATTATTTTCCTCCTGGAATCAATGTTAAAATTTCTTTAATTGAAATGCAATTTTCTTCGCTAGCTTCTTTACTACGACCATTTTCTAGTATTTTTTTTGCAGTGTCTACCATAGCAGGATATGCACTTCTTAATAAATGATTTGCATGAATTATTATATTAGCTCCCTTTTCATATAATTCATCCTCAGTAAATTGATTATAAGTAGTAGGAACTACAACTATAGGAATATCCTTTGAATATTCTCTAAATTGTTTAATAAATTCAAATATATCCTTACCATCTTTTTCTTTACTATGAATCATTACTCCATCAGCACCAGCTTCAATATATTTTTTAGCACGCATCATAGCATCATCAACACCATATCCGGCAATTAAGCTTTCCAATCTAGCTATAATCATAAAATCTCTCGTTACTTGTGCTTGTTTTCCAGCCCTTATTTTTGTACAAAAATGTTCTGGATCATCTAATTGTTGTTTTACTTCAGTTCCAAATAATGAATTTTTCTTTAATCCTGTTTTATCTTCAATGATAATTGCAGAAACACCCATTCTTTCTAATGTTTTTACATTATAAGCAAAATGTTCAACTTTACCACCTGTATCACCATCTAAAATAATAGGTTTAGTGGTTACTTCCATAACTTCATTAATTGTATTTAGCCTACTAGTTAAATCAACTAACTCAATATCTGGTTTTCCTTTAAATGTTGAATCACATAAACTACTAATCCACATTGCATCAAATTCTTTTGTTGTTGCCGTTTTTTCATCCTCAACTTTTACATTTTCAATAATTAATCCGGTCAAACCATTAGAAGCATCTAATGCTCTAACATAAGGTTTAATTTTTAATAATTTTTTTAATTTTGAACGTCTATTATCTGGAGTGTTTTCTAAAAATCTGTATTGATTTGCTAAATCAGTACTTGAAACTCCTTTAGTATAAGGAATTTCAATTAATTGACCATTCCATTCTTTTAAAGTTTCAATTACTTTTTCTCTTACTAAAGTCTGAACACCTTTTTTCCAATCATCTCCATGAATAACATAATCCGGTTTATATTTTTTTAGATTTTCTGTATAATCTAAAGTTTTTTGTTCAACTACAGTTTTAACATTTTTTATATTTTCGAATATTTTTTTTCTTGTTTCAAAGTCTAAAATTGGCATTCTCTTATAAGTTGCGATTGCTTCATCAGTTAACAAACCAATTATAACTTCACCATATTTAGCTCCTTCTTCAATAACGTTTATATGTCCACTATGTATAACATCTGCAGACATTGCAATATATACTTTTTTCATATTTCATACCTCTTTCCTAAATAATTATAACATATTTTACAAATATTTGATAGTTTTTAATAAAAAAATAGCTATAAATTAGCCATTTCTTGTTCTGGTGTTTCTGGAGTAACACCTTTATTTTTCTTAGCTAACTTTTTAGCTAATTTTTTTTCTCGTTTTAACTCTTTTTTAGTCTTAACATCTAAAACATTACTTAATGCATTATTATTCACATCTATTATATTCATTCGCATCGTCTTATCTAAAAAATTCTTTTGTTTTTTGTTTTTATTAACTAATAACACAATAAATATAATATAAGAAACAATTATAAATCCAAACATACCAACTAATGAATTAAAATAGAAATCGTCGTTTATACTTATTTCCTCATATCTTTGCAAAGTGTTTTCTTTTGCGTCATATTTATATAAATTTTTAGTACCATCTTCCAAATTCAAACCATAGATTAATGGATATTCATAACCATCTTTTTTATAAGCAGTTATAGTTTTATCACCAATATTTATAGTAGTTTCATTATAACCTTTTGGTATTAATGAACTATCCATATCTAATAATTGAATTGTTAAAGAATTAAATTTAATTTCATTATATAATGTATATTCATTTTCATTTACTATATAAAAATTAATATTTCCTTCAGAATCTTTTAAACATATTAAAGTTATATTAGATAATTCATTATAGAAAGCAGGAACTTCCTTACCATTAATTAAAGTTGTCGTTTGTTTAAAATAATCATTTGGTTTTAGTAAAAATTCTTCTTCTTGTATAACATTAAAAGTATTATTATCTATTGTTACTTCGATCGGATCTAATTCTTTTACTATAGCATTTATAACATATGTTCTTGTATTACCTTTTTGGGCAGTTACAACAACTTCTATTTTATTAGCACCTTTACTTACTTCTATTTCACCAATTCCTGATATACTAGATTTACTATCTTCTTTAGTAGCATTAACAACAATTTTTTTAGTATTTGGTTCTAATTCAACTGTATATTCCATTGTATTTTTATCAAATTTTGGACTTAATGTAGCACCTTCTACTTCCAATTTAGATAAATAATCATTTTTACTATAATTTGCTTCGGCTTGTTCTTGACTCATTATACTAACACTAGCACCACTTTTGTTTAAATTCATTTCACCATTCCAACCCATTACAGAAGCTGAACTAATTGATATACTAGCAGTTCCAGAAGCTTTTGCTTTAAAAGTATAAGTATATGAAGCAGTCTTTTGTTTTTCTGTCATATCTAATCCTACAACATGAAAATCATGATCTGATTTAACAAAAGATAATTTTGAAGTATCGTATTTCAAATTAAATTCCCAATTAGCCATCGGCGTAGAAGAAGATACGGTAACTGTTACTGTAAAAGTATTACCAATAATCAAGCTAGAACGATTAGTTGTAACTTTTATATTTGCAGTTGCTGCATCGGCTACTGTAGGAACACAAAACGAAATTAATATTGTAAATAATAAAATTAAAATTTTTTTCATTTATACCTCCTATTGTTTAATTTTATCTCCTAAAATATGTTTTTGGATATATAATAAATCGTGTAAATCTATTTTACCATCCTTATTTATATCTCCTGCTTTTAAATAAATACCAGATAAATTAGATTTTTCTAATATCAATTTTTGAACTTCTAATAAATCTGATAATGTAACGTCTCCAGAGCCATCTAAATCACCAAGAATTAATATTTCATAAGTTTTAGTTTCTTCTCCAATAGTAATAGTTAATTTATCACCTGTTGCAAATGTAGTTGTTTTAACTTTACCATCTGCATCACTTAATGTTACAGTTGCTTGATTATTATATTTATAAATTTTATCTTTAAATGAATTATAAGTTGTTCCTATTTCGATACCACTCATTATATTTCCATTTACTTTAACGCTTAATTGATCAATTACTTCATCTATTGTTGTAGGATTAATAATTTCTTCAGTAATTTTATTAACATTTAATACATAAGTTCTTTTATCACCATTTTCAGCAGTAACAACAACATTCAATTTATTCATTCCATCATTTAAATTAATTGTTCCATTACCACTAACCTTAGCCTTACTATTTACAGTAGTTGTTGTAATTTTAATACTACTATTTTTAGTATTGTAATCGTATGAAGTTATTTCACCATCAAAACCTGTAACAGATTTACCATCTATTTTTAAACTAGATAACCAATTATTAGGATTTCCTTTATTTGGTTGAGCATAATTAGTTTCTTTCATATTATCATAAATTGGAATATAAAATACTATTGCTTCATCAATATCACCATTTTTGACATATGCCGAATAAGTTGTAGAAGATTCAGAATATGGCGCTTGAATGTTAGTCATATATTGATGAGTATTAATTGTACTATCTGATGCAGGATTAACATTAAATCTTTGAAAATATAAAGTTTGTTGACCACTTAATATATAATTATCTCCTAAATGAACTGATCCTTCCAAAATTGAAATATATGGATTATTCCATCCTCTTTTTTTAGCATAAATTAAACCATTAATAACTGCATCATTACCATTAGCCGCATACGCATTAACATTAAAGAAATTATAATATCCTTTATATCCATCTTCTTTTCCAGACGCACTACCACTTGCTTTACCACCACTAATAACAACTTCTTGTTTTACTCTGGCTGCCAAAACATAAGGACTAACGCCCGAATATTGGCCTGCTTCAACAAATGTAGTTGAATATCTTTTATTTCCTCCATTATAACTAAATGTTCCAGACATAAATGTCCCGTTCAAAACTGATTGAACACCAGATTCATTTTGATAATCATGATAAGTTAAATCCTCAAACATAAATATTCTAGTTTCATTTAAAAAATTTCTAGGATCTAAATAATGAGCAACTATGCCTTCACTTGCTGCTTTCCATGATGCACCATCATATCCTTTCCAAGTATCAGTTCGCCAATTATAAGCACCTTCTTTTGTTGAACGCCAACCTTCATTACTTGTCCAAATTAAACTTTTAGAACCAGTTGCCTGTGCTTTTACTACACTATCAAATTTTAAATTAGTATCTATTGCATAAAATTTCCAAGATGGATGATCTTCATGTAATTTTTTTAAATATTTTTGATAACTTTCTGGAAATTTTGCTAATTCTTTTTCATAATCATAATTAGGATCAACAGTACTTTCAACTAATTCAACATATGTTGTACAAACATAACCATATCCAGTATCACTATCAGCATAAGATATTTTATACCATTTTTTACTTCCGCAAGTATCTTTACTATTAGCCGAATTGACAGTATCTAATATTGTTACTACCCTACCATTCGCTAGTCCATCACTGATAGAACTATAACTTGTACTAGCGCCCTTTCTTACAATAACACCAATTGAAGATTTAATTTTACCTTTTAAATACTCTGTAACAGGTGTACTTTCACGTTTTTCAATATAACTAGTACAAACATAACCTTCAGTATAACTTTCTTGATTATATTCTATTTTATACCACTTTCCAGTTGCACAACCTGTAGAACTATCTTGAGTTGCTACTTCATCTAATATTTTAACCACTTCACCTTCACCAAAGCCAGTTCCAATAACACTAAAATTAGTTCCCGCTCCACTTCTTACACGTACTCCCAAATTATTTTCAGTTTCAACAATGCCATAAACATTCGTAGCAGCAATCATAAATGGGAAAATTGATAATACAACACCTATTAGAATTAATAAGCAAATTAGCCGTTTCATATCATCACCTTACATAATTATAACATTTTTCGACATATTTTGTATACTAAAAAATATCATTTACCACATTTTTACATAATAAAAGAAAGCCGTAATCCTACGAGCTTTCTAAATGTATCATATAGATACATTAAATTATATACAAAATAACATAAAAATATGATAGAATATAAAAAAGGAGATAAATATGATAACAACTGCTATAAATGAATTTAAAAAAGATAAAAAAGAATTTCAAAATAAAATTAACCAAGCAAAAAATAAAAAACAAAAATTAAAATTTGTGATTCCTAATATATTAACTAAATCAAGAATATTAGCACCAATCATCATTTTACCTGCTTTTATGTTTGGTAATTTTATAGGTGCAACAATTATAGCAACTATATTAGGCTTAACCGATTGCTTTGATGGCTTTTTAGCGAGAAAATGGCACACCACTAGTAAATATGGTCAAAAATTGGATGCAATAAGTGATAAACTATTTGCAGTAGGTATTTCGATTCCTATATTATTAACTAATCCTTTAATGATAATTTCAACTATAATTTTAGAATTTATAATTGGCTATATAAATACAAAATCATATTTAAAAAATAATAATCCTAAGTCAACTTTATTAGGAAAATTCAAAACTACTATTTTATATATTTTGTTATGTTATACGTATTTGAAAAATGCAGTTAAAATACCTATTTTTTTAATAGGTTTAACAAATATTTTGCAAATTTCTACAGCTATTCAATATTATAAAATCGATTTAAAAAAAGATGAAAAAAAATATAATAATATAAAAAAAGTATCCAAAAAAAAGAACATTAAAAGTGAAACTAATAAAAAAATAAGACAAGAAATTAATGAATATCGCTATTTAAAAGAATCGTTGTTATCTGTTGAAGAAGAAAAAATAAAAACAATGAAAAAAACTTTATAAATACCAAAGCTTTTCATTGTTTTTTCTTACTTCTTTTATAATTCCGCCACCTAAGCATTGTTCACCATCATAAAATACACACGCTTGACCTGGTGTTACAGATTTCACTTTTTGAGGATATTTAACTAAAATATAATCATCAAAAAATTCCAATTCAACATCATTATCAGGTTGACGATACCTAAATTTAGCAGTACATTTATTAATTTTCTTATCCCCTAACCAATTTATATCGGTTACTATACAAGAATCACTATATAAATATTCACTATTACCTAAAGATATATATAAAATATTTTTATTTAAATCTTTACCAACGACAAACATTCTATCTTCGTAACCACCAATATTTAATCCTCTTCTTTGACCAATCGTATAATACATTAAACCAATATGTTTACCAATAACTTCCTTAGTTTCAATATTAACAATGTCACCTGGAGTATTAGGTAAATAATTTTCTAAAAACTTAGTGATATTTCTTTCACCAATAAAACAAATACCAGTTGAATCTTTTTTAGTAGCAGTTATTAAATCATATTTATTAGCAATTTCTCTTACCTCTTTTTTATTCAAATGACCTACTGGAAATAAAACATTTTTTAATTGTTCTTTTGATACTTGGGATAAAAAATAAGTTTGATCTTTATTATTATCTACCCCTCTTAATAATTTACCATCTATCATTCTAGCATAATGGCCAGTTGCTATATAATCAGCACCTAATTTGATAGCCTCTTTAGCAAACATATCAAATTTAATATATTTATTACACATTATATCAGGATTAGGTGTTCTTCCTTTTTTTAACTCATCTAAAAAATAAGTAAAAACATAATCCCAATATTCTTTAACAAAATCGATTCGGTGTAATGGAATACCAATTTTTTTACAAATTTCCAAAGCATCATTATAATCTTGTTCTTGCGGACAGATATTATTATTTAAAGTCGGATTACCTAATATATCATTATTTAAAGATGCATCCCAATTACGCATAAATAATCCAATTACTTCATACCCTTGTTCTTTTAGTAAAATAGCAGCAACACTACTATCTACTCCACCTGACATACCAACTACAACTTTCATAAAATTCACCTAACTAATTATATCACACAATAAATGGAATAATCAATTTTATTAATTTAGGCATTAAAAATGTATCATATAAAGTCATCAATAATGTGACGATTAAAACCAATAAAAATATTTTAAAATATCTATTCATAACTAATTTAAAATCTAAACTTTTCTTTTTAAAAATTGCATATATCAATTTAAATGAAAAACTCATTGCATACATCATTAATAGTAATAAAAATAATAAATCGATAACTTGTCCCGGAAATACATATACTAAACTAAATAATATTCCTTTTGCCTTATATGTTTCTAATACTGCCCCAATACTAAATCCTAAAATAAATGACTTACTAAAAAACATAATAAGCATAATCGGTAAACCAATTATCGATATTCCTAATAACCATATTAATATGATATATGATAAGTTAGAAAACAAATTATTTTTTAAAGCAAATAAATAATCTAATTTATTGTCTTTTATATTATTAGTAAATTCATTTATATATTCGATTGTTAAATTTTTATCAGAACTATTTAAAATTGTCACCAAAATAGAACCGACTGATATACCAATAATCATTAATACTAATAAAAATACAAATAATTTTTTATCTACTTTTATTTTTAGTTTGTCCATATTTTCACCTAATTAAGAATATTAAATTTATCAAAAAATATTCCTTTTTTATAAAAAATATAGTATAATTAACTAAGGTGATTAAATTGAAAAGTGAAAAAATAGGTAAAATAATGGCTATTGTTATGTTGGCAATTATGGTTATATCAACAGTAGCATCATTAGTATTAATTTAAAAGAAAAAGTTTAATCTTTTTTTTTATCAAAAAAGAGGAACCATCCTCTTAGTTTTCTCCTTCTTCTAACATACTAGTAATAAATATTCCATAACCTTTATGTGGATTATCGACAACGACATGGGTAACCGCACCTATTATGTAGTCATCTTGAATAATAGGTGAACCACTCATCCCCTGAACAATACCGTTTGTTTTTTTAAGCAATTCTTCATCAGTTATTTTAAAAGATATATTTTTAGTATCTTGATTTTCACTTATTTTAGTAATTTCAATTTCATATTCTTTCACGACATCATCTTCTAAAACTGTTAATATTTTAGCCTTACCTTTTTTTATTTCATTAGGTTGAGCAACTTTATAAAGTTTAGAATCACTTATTTCATCAGTATAATTACCAAAAATACCTTTGATAGTATTTTCAAATATCGTACCATTAATATTTTCCGTATTTATTTGAGCATTCTTTTCGCCTGGCGTTCCATTAGAACTTGGTTCTATATCAGTAACAGTAGATTCATAGATACTCCCACCTGATATACTAAATATATTACCCGTTCTACTATCGATTATCTCGTGGCCTAACGCCCCAAATAATTTTGTATTGGGATCAATATAAGTTAAAGTACCAATACCAGTAATACTATCTTTAACATAGATGCCTGTTTTATAAGTATCATTTTCTTTTGGTAAATTTAAAGTAGTTGTTTTAATTTGATTATCCCTTACATAAGTAACATTTATATTGCCATTACTTAATTTTATTTGATTAGTTAAATCATAGATAGAATTTATATTTTGGTTATTTATAGCAGTTATTCTATCACCGATTTGTAATCCAGCATCACTAGCAATATAACTATCATTTACTTTGTAAAAACCAACTATTAAAACACCATCTGCTTTTAATTCAATACCGATGTTTTCGCCCCCAACATAAATGTAGTCTGAATATGCTAAAGCAATTGAAGGAATAAATAGAAGAAGGAAAAGAAATGCTTTTTTAAACATCAGACATCTCCTTTTCTAACATAGACTACACTTATAGTATTTGCTAAACATAATTAATTATAATTTACAATAATTTCTAATTTAAAATAACTACTGATAAATTCAAAATACTAGCAAATATTAACCAAAATAAATAAGAAATATTTAGTAAACCTGCTATTTTATTTATTTTATAAAATTTAATAATCATAATAGACACTAAAACAATTAATAATAATATCCAAATAAAACCAAACATATATAATTTAAATCCAAAAAATATTAAAGTCCATAAAGAATTTATTAATAATTGTAAAAAATAAATTTTTATTGCATCTTTTTTATTATAACCATAACTTTCATAAACAATATATAAAGATAATGCCATTAATAAATATAAAATACTCCAAACGATTGGAAAAACATAATTAGGTATATCAACTATTTTATTTAATTCAACATAAGAATCACTGTTTATAAAAAAAGAAAAAAAACTTCCAATAAAAAAAGTAATAATGATACATAATAATAATGATTTAAAATTAATTTTCAATTTCTCACCATTATTATTTTATTACTTTTGATATAAATTATTCAATTTTAAATATAGAAATTTTTATCTATTTCATTTAGAAATTCTAATACCAAAAACTCCATATTTTTTTTGATCATCTTTTGTATAAAATTTATTTAATTCATTAATAAGTTCTTTTTTTGAAACTGAAATATCAGCTAAAATATTAATATCAAAATCATTAATTAATTCTTCAAATGAATTATATCTTATTAAGCCAATAACTTTGGCATCAAAAAATTCATTTAGCTCTGGTTCTTTTAAAAACTTTATTGTATCTCCTAATTTAATATTTTGCCTCTTTTCGTCATATAATCTTAGTTCGATTCTTTTAGTTCCTTTTAATATGAAATTATAATATTTAGGTTGTAATTTAAATTCATAAATCATTTTTTTCTCCTTTTATTTCAATAATTTATTTACCCAATTTTTAACATTTTCTAGATCTTTTTCATCTGGATGAGTAAGAGCATCTTCAAAATTTTTAAGGCTTACTTCTAAATTTTTGTCATTGGGATTTTCAGTTATCATTTTAACATATCGTTCTTTAATTTGAATTGGCATTTTTCCTTGACAATAAAAACTACCTAGAACTGTATTAGAAGGGTCAATATATTGTTTTACTCTACTAAATAAAGTATCATAATAAGTATTATTCCCACCATATCCAGCCGTACCAAAATAAGCTATTTTTTTATTTTTTAATTGTTTTAAAAAATTAATAATTTCATTAGAAGCGTCTCCTTTATTAGTCCAGGAACCAACAAAATAAATATCCGCATCGATTTCTTCATTTGTTGGTTTACCAAAATAAACAATATCTTCTTTTATTTCATTTTTTATAGTTTGTGCTAATAATTTAGTATTACCTGTAATACTAGCGTAAACGATTGCTATTTTCGTAAAATCACCTCAATATATTTCATAAGTTTTTAATGTTTTCACTTTAATTCATAAATTAAATTAACTCTTTTTTATTATAATGTATTATCGTTAAAATAATAAATAATAAAAATAATATAATCGTTAACAAAATCATAATAGGATTAATAGTAATATTGGTAATTACATTTCTAATATCTGCTAAAGTAAATATAGATATATATTTTAAAAATTCTGTAGTTTCACTTAATTCTGAAATTATTTGTAAAAAATAACTTATAAATACAATTGCTAAACTTATTCCTAATGTTTTTTTAGTTTTATGCGTAAAAGTTGATATTAATAAACATAAAGCAAATATAACAAGAGATGAAAATAATGGAGTTATGCTTAACAATAAAAATAATTTTTTATCAAAATTTTCAATTATTGATAATCCAATAAAATTAAAAATACCTAAAAATAATATCATTGCTGAAATATATATAATAGCTGATAAAATTTTGTTAATCACGATGTTTTTCCTTGTAATTGGTAAACTATTTAAATATTCAATTGTTTTATCATTTTCTTCTTTTAGTAAAATACTTGATCCTAATATACCACTATAGATACCTGTAATTAAAAGTACGAAAACGAATCCTTCAGTTTTAAGCCAACCAAATGCTGTATCAATATTTGATATATCCATATTAAATGCTTTTAACATTTCTTCGGGAAAAATCTTTAACATTTCATTCATCATTTGAATATTGTCACTATTCATAATGGAAGGATACATTAAAAATACTACTGAAAATAATATTATGAGGATAAGTGTCCATATCAAAAAACTTTTAAAATTTATTTTCATTTCTCTTTTAAACATAAATTACTCCTCTCCTTCATAATAATGAAGAAAAATATCTTCTAAAGTAGGTTCCTCTATTAATATTTTTTCAATTTGATAATTTGCTAATCGTTTTATTAATTCCCAATGTGACAATTTATTTTTAAATTTAATTGTGTTATTCTCTTTAAAAATTGTATCTAATTTTAAATCTTTAATAATTTTATCAATATCAGTTGAAGTTATGGTCACAAAAACTAAATTATCTTTTGTTATTTTATCAATATTTTCAATCTTAATTAAACTTCCGTCCTTAATTATTCCTACTCTATCGCAAATTTTCGATACTTCATTTAAAATATGTGTTGAATACAAAATCGTCGTTCCTTTTTTCTTTTCTTCTTTTAAAATATCATAAAAAATATTTTGCATTATAGGATCTAAACCACTTGTAGGTTCGTCTAATATTAATATTTTAGGTTGGTGCATAAGCGCTAAAACTATTCCAAGTTTTTTTAAATTTCCTAATGATAAATCTTCAATTTTCTTTTTTTCATCTAAGTTAAGTTTTTCTACTAACTCAGTTCTTTTTTTATGAATATCATTTTTATAAAAACTTTCGTGATAATCTAACATCTCTTTTACCGTAAAATCATCATATAAATTAATTTCACTTGGTAAATATCCTATTTTTTCTTTTAATGATACGTTATCTTTGTTAAATTCTATTCCGTCGATTAATACACAACCTTCTGTTTTATTAATTAAATTCATTATTGAACGAATAGTAGTTGATTTTCCAGCACCATTAGGTCCAATAAAGCCAAATATTTCTCCTTCTTTCAATTCTAAATTTAAATTTTCTACACCTTTTATTTTTCCGTAATATTTAGTTAAATTTTTAATTTCTATAATACTATTTTTCTTCATAATAATCCTTTCTTTATAATTTAAAAATTTCGATTATTTATAACAAATTATTTTTTAAATTTTTCATAAACTGCCAATTGTGAAAACATAGCACATAACAAACTCGGAATAACTGCAAATCCTGCACTTACTTGTCCTTTATTTAGTAATACATATCCTGCTCCAATAAAAGTAAGTATCATAAACAAAAAAGATAATGATTTAAATATTTTTTTCATAATTTTCTCCTAAATATATTTATATTATATAATATATTTTATTAACAAACAATAGTATTTTCATCAACTAATATAGTACTTTCATACGTAACTTTAAATAACTTATCATAAAATATAGATTTCTCTTTTAAAATTATTATTATATTTGTTAAATAAAAAGTAAAAATACCTAATAAAATTAAAGTATATAAAATAAAATTTATAAATGTATCTAAATTCAAATAACTTATTATTGTAAATAAGCCGATTGAAATTAAATAAATTAATACAAAATAATAAAAATATATAAATATTATTCTTAATGTTAATCTTATTAATTTTTTATTAGAAAATTCTAACTTAACATTTAAAAACTTGCTTCCTAATGTTTGATTATTTTTAAAAAATGGTACTAAAATATAATATATTATAAAAGAAATATAAATAGCTTTTTTAGTAAATAAACTTATAAAAATAGTAAATATTATAAAAATAAACATATCTAAAAAAAACAACACAATTCTTCGCAAGCCTGATACGCTTTTACCAATTTCTTTTGCTTCCTTATCTATTTCATCACGAGTAGGCAAAAAATTATCTATTATTCCCATTATAAAATAACCTAATATTCCCCCTAAAGTATTTAATATTAAATCATCGACATCGAACAAACGATACGGATAAGGATAAATGAAATATAATCCTGATAATTGAGTTAGTTCAAAAAATAAACTTAATCCAAAACTAAATAACATTACTTTTTTAATATTACATTTAAAATAATATCTTAAATACATCCCAAATGGTAAAGTCATTAAAATATTAAAAGCAGCAACATAGAAACTCGAACTAGATAAAGATTTTAAATAAGTACTAGGATCATTTAAAATAAAGGAACTTTTATTTAGAAAATCATCAACAAAAGAAAATGGTATTAAATTAATTATTTTATCTGGTTTAGTAACTTCATTTATATTAGGTAAAGGTAAAATAACTAAAAAATATATCGTTATCATATACAAAATAAAAGAATAAATAATTAAAGTCCGAAACTTATGAATAGATCCATATTTATGATACTGATGTAAAATAAATGGCAATGTAAATAAAAAAGCAATTAAAGGAAATATTAAAATTGCTGTTTTAATCGCTTCAATATATTCCATACTCTTCATCTCCTTTAAATATTATACCAAATAAAAATTGTAATAGTTATTACAATTTAGTCATAAACTTTAAAATTATTTATTGTATTCTATGCCTTCTAAATATATTTTCTTTTTGAACCCGCCACGTTTTAAACGTTTAACTTTAGCAGTTTCTATAACATCATCTAAAGTTTTGCTTTCTAAAAATGCTAATGATTGAATTATTTCCAACATATCAGCTAGTTCTTCGATTCTTTCGTTTGCAGTTTTTGCTTTTAATACTTCTTGATATTCTTCTAATAATTTTGCTTCTAATTCTCTTTTATATTCTTCATCAGTTAAAATTCTTGTTATCGGTTTACATCCATCATTTATTATAATTTCCGGAATATTATCTCTTACTAACTTGTTATAAATTTTTAACATACATTATTTCTCTCCTTAATTTTTTTCATAAAATTTAGCCCATTTTTTATATTCTTGATAATGTTTTTGATAATAATATATTTTACTAATGTATTCTTTTTTTCTTTTAATTAATTTATCTTTACAATTATCAATTCCAGATTTATAAACAATAGCAGTTAATTCATAAATAGGAAGACCAATAGTATGACCTATTGTATGAACTACTCCACATCCTTGACCGATAGCATGACATAATGCAATATCTTCTTTATTAGTCAATTCTTTAGCCACAGCGTGACAATCTAAAATTGCTCTTTTAGCTTCAGGCATTTTAATTTCACCTTGTGCCCATAATTTAGTTTTATTTAAAGCGATTCTAAACCTTTCTTCATTAGGATATTTACTTTCTAAATAACTAACTATTTCTTCGATAAAATCAAATACCCATAACGTTAACACTTTATGATTTTGTTCACTAATTAAAAAAATTAAATCTTGTAAAAATAAACTTTTCTTATCAAATAAAATTTGATTTTTTCTTTCAAATTTTTCTTTTATTTCTAATATTACATCCATAACCATTCTCCTAAAAATAGTATAGTAAATTATTTAGATTAAGTCAAGAAAAAATATAGTTTTAAACTATATCAATTTTTATTACCATGATTTTGATTGCCATTGCCTTGATTATTTTGATTGCCATTTTGATTATTCTCTCCTTGATTACCTGTATTGACATCTTCATAACCTTCAATATATTTAGCAATTTCTCTTGTAGGTAAATAAATCAAATCATCAAAGTTTAATTCTGGATTTTTTTCTATTGCTTTTTTAACAAACAATATTTTAGCCTCACTAACGCCATATTCATTCATTTTTAAAGCATCTTTAGCAACTGTAACATCATTATTATATAATTTTAAATCTGTATAATTTCAAATAAACATCTTGCACGATTTCTTCAACATTACTTAAATTATCACATTTGGAAATAACATATCTAGTTATAGTATGATATGTTTCATTATAAATATCATTAAATCTTTCTTCCATATGAGGCACCTCACTTATATAGAGTAAATAATAATCTAAAAAGTTTCAAAAAAAGACTTATTCTTCAATTTTTAAGTCTTCTAATTCGCCATTTTCATTAACTATTTTATTGACACTTTCTTCAATATTTTTCAATTGTTCATCACATTCTTTAACTAATTTCATAGCTTCACTATATTTATTAATTGAATCTTCTAAATCGTTAGTATCACTTTCCAAAGTAGCAACAATTTCTTCTAATTTTTTTATTTTTTCTTCAAATTTCATTATTTATCTCCTTTACATTTACTAAAATATTACCATCATTAAATTTAATATTTAAAGTGTCGTCTTTCTTAATTTTTTTAACACTTTTAATTAATTTATTCTTTTTATAAGTTAAACTAAATCCTCTTTTCATTACATTTAAAGGATTAATAAGTTCTAGTTTTTCGATAATTGTGTTTAATTTAGTAATATTATTATCTAGTTTTAAATTAATATTTTTATTTAATTGTTTAGTTAATAAAATTAAATTTTGTTTTTTATTTTCAAATAATATATTAGGATTTTTTAATACATATGAATTTTTTAAACTATCCAAATGTAGTTTTTTTAGTTCTAATTTTTTTAATAAGTTTTCTGTTAATTTATTACTTATTAAATCTAAATTTTGTTTTTTATTTTCAAATAATATATTAGGATTTTTAAGAATATATGAGTTTCTTAAACTATCTAAATTTAATTTATTAATATTTATTTTTTTAATTATATCAGAACTTAATCTTATTTTTAATTGTTCGATATATTTGTTCAAATCGACTAAATTAGGCACAGCCATTTCCGCTGCTCCAGTTGGCGTTGGTGCTCTTAAATCGGCTACAAAATCAGCAATTGTAAAGTCTACTTCGTGACCTACGGCACTAATAACTGGTATTTTTGAATCAAAGATAGCACGAGCCACTATTTCTTCGTTAAAAGGCCATAAATCTTCAATCGAACCGCCACCTCGTCCTACTATTAAAACATCTAAATCATAGGTGTTAGCTAGTTTAATATTTTTAACGATATCTTTAGCCGCATTATCGCCTTGAACTAAAGATGGAAATAATATAACTTGTCCAATTGGATATCTTCTTTTAATAGTTGACAATATATCTTTTATAGCAGCACCCGTATTAGCCGTTACTACTCCTATTTTAGTAGGATATTTAGGTATAAGTTTCTTATATTTATTATCAAATAGACCTTCAGCAGCCAATTGTTTTTTTAATTTTTCAAAAGCAATATATAAATTACCTACACCATCTTCGATCATTTCATCGACATAAATTTGATAATTGCCAGTTGCTTCATAAACACTAATTCTTCCCGTTATTAAAACTTTAGCACCATCAGTCGGATTAAAGTTTAATTTACGAGCATTACCATTAAACATAATAGCATTTATTTTACTTGTTTCATCTTTAATTGAAAAATACAAATGCCCAGTTGAATGGGCCTTAAAATTAGATATTTCACCTTTAATAAATACTTTTTGTAAATTAACATCAGTATCAATTATATGTTTAATGTATCTATTTATAACACTGACACTTAAATATTTATCATTCATGTTCCACCATCTCGTGATATACTTTATCTAAAACTGCATTAATCATCTTAACAACACTTTCATCACTATATGTTTTAGCTAGTTCAACTGCTTCATTAATGGAAACAATACTAGGTGTTTTAGTATACAATAACTCATAAATTCCCATTCTCAATATAGCAATATCAGTACTACCTAAACGATCAATTGTCCAATTATTTAAATATTTATTAGCAATTTTATCTAAATCATT
>CALVYO010000004.1 GCA_944372275.1 uncultured Bacilli bacterium | reverse complement strand
CACCATCTTCAACTAGTGCAGTTGGGATATGTTCATTACCATCATATGTATAATCGCCTCTATATATCCAATATACTTTTGCTTCTTTTGGATTAATTATCATAAATGCTTTTAATGTAATTGTACCATTATAATTTTCATCACCAGTTATAATTGCTTCTACTTCATATACATCAGCATTTACTTGACCATTATTATTGTAAATTACATTAAATGTTTTAGGTAAATTATTTACTGAAAGATATTTTTCTGTTCCATCATAAATAAATGAATCATCTTTAAATTCAATACCTAATTCTTTAATATCTTCTTCTGTTAATGTTTTTGAAGATATTGAGTATACACCATCAACAAATGTAACATTATAGTTTTCATTTGTCCAAGTACCAGTAATTGGATATTTACCTGTAGGTGTAGTATTAGTAACTTCAGTACTTAAAACAACTCCGATATCATTCCCATTATAAGCCATTTCTGAAGCATTTGAAGTTAATGTTTTTACTTCTTCTTTATAGATAGCATCAATATTATCAATAGTAACTGTTACATCTCTTTTTAAAACTTCGAATTCAAAAGTTTCAGTAGTTTCGTTACCTAAAATATCTTTAGCCACTATAGTTACGGTATAATTACCAAATTGATTTGGATTAATATCACTAGTTATTTCACTAGTAACTCCTTCAGTTCCGTAAAATTCATCTGTTACTTTAACACATTCTTCAAAATTAATTAATTCATCATAAACGGTCATTGAAGTTGCACATGAACTAAAATCAATTGAAGGATTTTTACTATATTCTGGATATTCTTCTCCATCATCAGGATTAGTTCCATTTTCAATTTCTTCTTCATTTGTATAACCATCATTATCGTTATCACCAACTGGATCTAAAACAATAATAGTTCTTGTAGCAGTAGTTGTATGTCCTGCTCTATCGCTAGTTGTATAAGTAATAGTATGTGTTCCAACTTCTAATTTTGTAGTATCAGTAATAGATGCTGTAACACTAACTACATCATTATCATCGGTTGCTCTAACGCCTGTCATTACATTATAATTTTGACCTAACAAAATTGTAACGCTTCTTGGATTGATTTCGATTATTGGAGCTTCATCTACTTCAACCACTGGACGATCTGTTTCATCATCTTCTGTTTCTTCATCATCATTTTCATCTAAATCTAATTGTTCATCATCAGATTCATCATCATCAACTTCGCCTTGTCCTGGAACTTCAACAGGATCTAATTCTGAAGGACCTGGATTAGCGAATGTAAAGATAAATAAACCTAATAAAATGAATAATATAATTGCAATAATTTTCTTTTTATCCATTTTTCCTTACCTCCCTTAGTTTTCTTTCATTCCTATAAAGAATGGACCAAATTGACGACCATAGCTTAATGAAGTACGGTTATAATCATATACCTTATAACCTAACCCAACACATTCCTCTACAGTACCATCATCAAATGTATGTGTTTTTTGACTTATACAGAATATTGGATCTTTATCATTTTGGACATTAATAAAATCGGTTACCCAAATAATAGCAAGCCCAATAATAACTACCCAAAAAACTACGTCAAAGATCTTCTTAGCAATGCTCTTTTTTTCAGTGTTTTTCTTTTCAATTACCTTTTCAGTTTTTTCCACAAAACTCACCACCTCTCAAAACGCATATCTCCAACACCTAATATTCTACATATTTTTTGATTTTTGTCAAGTTTATGTGTCTAATTTCGTAAATTAGAATAATTATTTTGCCTATTTTATAATATTTCAAACTGCAAATAATGTTACATTATAAATATATTTTGAAGTAAAATAAATTATGTGAAAAAAAAAGAGGCTTTAAACTCTTAAATATTCAAGTGTTTTTATATGAACACTTTTTCGATTATTGATTATTTTATCTATTATAATATTTTCTAATTTATCCTTAATTATTTTATCTATTTTTCTAGCACCAAATTCATAATAATTACTTAATTTAACTATTTCAGAAATGACATTTTCATCAATTTTAATTTTAATATTTTTATATTTTTTAAATAAGTTATTTATTTTTATATCAATTATATTTTTAATATTATCTTCACTTAATCGATTAAAGGAAATTATGTTATCAATTCTATTTATAAAAGGAATACTAAAATATTCTTTTAGTTTTGTTAAATCATCATTATTTTTATTAAAACCAACATTTATTTCATCAAATCCGATATTAGATGTCATAATAACAATTACATTATTAAAATAAACATCGACTCCTTTTGAATCTTTAATTTTACCATTATCTAATATTTGAAATAATAAATTAATGATAGTTTGATTAGCTCTTTCAATTTCATCTAATATTAAAACTGAAAATGGTTTATTTCTTATTTCTTCTAATATAGTTTTATTATCACTATATCCAATATATCCTGGAGGAGCACCAACAAATTTACTAACACTATGCGGTTCACTAAATTCGCTCATATCTAATCTAATAACATTATCGCCAACTAATGATTTACCAAATATTTTAGCGAGTTCTGTTTTACCTACTCCTGAAGGACCAGCAAATAACAATGAATAACATTTATCATCTTTATAACCTAACTTTATTTTTTTAGCAATATTACTAACTTCTTTAATAGCATTATCTTGACCGATTATAACTTTTAAATCATCATTTATTTTATTAATATCATTTTGACTTAATATTTCATAAACTGGTATTTTAGTTTTAGAATTAATTACATTGGCTACTTCTTCAATTGTTACTTCATTTTTATTTTTATTACATAAAGAAAGTTCTAAATTATTAATTTTATCCATTAAAATAAATTCTTTCTCTTTATATGAAGTTGCTTTTTTAAAATCATTATTACTTACGGCTTCATTTTTATTATTAATTAAACTTTGTAATTGTTTATTTAATTTATTATATTCTTTTAATTCTTTACTTTCTTTTAAACTACTTTTCGCACATACTTCATCTAAGATATCGATGGCTTTATCAGGTTGATTGCGATCAAAAACATATTTATCCGATAAACCAATTATTTTATCGATAATTAAATCACTTATAATTACGTGGTGGTAGTTCTCATAAATTGGCTTTAATTTTAATAATATTTGTTTAACAACTTCTTTATTAGGTATTTCAATATTTACTTTTTGAAATCTTCTTTCTAAGGCTTTATCACTTTCAATAAATTTTTTATATTCACTAATAGTCGTGGCCCCGATACATCTTAATTTATTTCTTGATAGTGCTGGCTTAAATATATTAGAAGCATCAATTGCTCCTTCTGCACCACCTGCTCCTACTAATGTATGTATTTCATCAATAAATAAAATTATATCATCATTTTCTTCAACTTCTTTTAATATTTTTCTTACTCTTTCTTCAAATTCACCACGATATTTAGTACCAGCCACTAAAGTAGCCATATCTAAACTAATAATTCTTTTAGTCTTTAAACTATTTGGTACATTACCACAAGCAATCATTCTACTTAATTCTTCGACAATAGCTGTTTTACCAACACCTGCTTCCCCAATTAATAAAGGATTGTTTTTAGTTCTTCGTGATAATATTTCAATTACTCTTTTAATTTCATTATCTCTTCCAATAACAGGATCTAATTCA
The DNA here is from genome assembly GCA_944372275.1 of uncultured Bacilli bacterium. Classification (GTDB taxonomy): domain Bacteria; phylum Bacillota_I; class Bacilli_A; order RF39; family UBA660; genus Faecisoma. The sequence goes on along the minus strand of CALVYO010000004.1, from coordinate 23,578 downwards.
TTAGCTTTACTAGTTAAATCTGTTCCTAATTCTTCTAATAATAACTTCTTTTTTTTAGATTTAAATATTTTATAACTAAACTCATTATACAATTTATCTAAATCAATATTTAGACTAAGCAATATTCTAATTGCTACACCTTCGCCTTCTTCTAAAACACTAGAAAATAAAGATTCAATTGTAACTTCACTATTTTTTTCTTTACAATCTAACATTGCATTTTCCATAATTCTTTTTAACATCGGTGTATATAAAAACCATTCACTTTGTTTAGTTCCAATACCTAAAACTTCAATTATTTTATTTTTAAATTTATCGTAATCTAAATTATATTGTTTTAATTTTTTAGAAACATTGTTTTTAGATTTTAAAATTGCTAACAATAAATGTTCACTTCCAACATAAGGATGCCTTAGTTCCATCATTTCTTCTTTCGCATTAATTAATATCTTTCTTGCTTCTTCTGTAAATTGTCCAAACATATTTTCCCTCCTAATATTATTCTATGTTAATATTGAGGAAGTTTAATTAATTTTATACAACAAAAAACAAGAATTATTTTATTCTTGTCATTTCTGTATATAATAACCTTAAATCTTTTTTATCTTCAGGAGACATTCTTGAAAAATCTAATCTTAATTGATATCCACTATCAAATGAAATTAACAATTTAGCCTTTGAACCACCAAACATAATCGCACTAGTCGATATATTTTTATAAGGTAAAATATGTATTTTTTTATTTCTCGTATAAGGCGTAACATCAAATAAAATCATTCTTTTATTAGTAAACACTGCTCTATCGCGAGATGTCCTATAAGCTGCTATTATATCTTCATTATCCAAAACATAATCTAATACATATTTAGGTAGTTCACCTATTTCTATTTTTTTATTAAAATTAAAATATTTCGTTAATTCTTTAAACTTAATATATGCCATAAAATCACCTACTTCACTAATTTAAATCCACTTAATGGCCAAATTCTTATGAAAACTTTACCAATAATATCTTCTTTTTTAATCAAGCCAACTTCTTTACTTCGACTATCTAATGAGTTACCACGATTATCTCCTAAAACTAAATACATATCTTCAGGAATTACATCATAGCCAATATCTTTTAAATCAAAATCTTCAGTAACTAAACCTTCGACAATATTTTCTTTATAAGGATTACCATTAATATATAATATGTTATCTTTATAATATATTGATTCCCCTGGTAAACCAATAACTCTTTTAATTAAATATTTACTACCATCATATTTGAGTGCTACAACATCATTTCTTTTAACATCAAATATATGATACTGAAACTTATTTAATATTAAAACATCACCTTCATTTAATGTCGGTTGCATTGATGGTCCTACTACTTGTTGTAAAGTAACAACATATAAAACAATTACTAAAACAACTACTATTACTATAATATATTTTAATGTATCTTTAAAAAATTCTGTTATTTCTCTAAAATCCATAATATCGCTTCCTATATAATATTATTACTAAATATGGCTAAAAAGTCAAGAATTATTCTTTAATATTTTGCTCTAATTTTAACTTTATTTTATCAGAAATAGTTTCTCCAACTTTAATACTTTGTTCAGTAACAAAACCATATCCTTCAATTTCATAATCAACATTAATTAAATTTAATAAAGATATTGCTTCTAATCTTGAATAACCAATTAATGAAGGCATTTTAACATTACCATTAGTCAATAAAAATATTTTATCATTTGTAACTAATGTAGTATCTTTAGGATATTGATCGATTATTTTATTACCATCACCTAAAGTAATAACATTTAATCCTTTATTTTTTAAATCTTTAACTACTTCTTCGGTATTTAAATTGATATAATTTGCAACTTCAATCTTTTTATTATTTTCACTATTTTCTTTGCTACTTAATAATCCTTTATACTTAGCAATCGATTCCATAATCGAATGAGTCATTGTTTTTAATCCGATATTTGAACCATTATTAGGTCTTTTAATAGAAACAAATATAATTATTTCCGGATCATCTTTAGGAAACATTCCTGAAAAAGAATAAATATTATCTAACCAACCAGTTAAATAACCGCCGTGTTCTTCATCGTATATTTCAGCTGTTCCTGTTTTACCGATTACATCTAATCCTTCAATCATATATGCCGTTCCGATTGCCCCACCTTCGACATTATTAACAGCATTATACATTAGTTGTTTTATTTGTTCTATTGTATCGTGACTTACAATTCTATCACTTTTTTCAACTGTTCTTTCATATGTAATTTCACCATTACTTACGATTTTACTTACAATATTTGGCTTAACCATATACCCATCATTAGCAATAATACTTAATGCTTGTAATTGTTGAATCGGCGTAGTAGTTATACCTTGACCATAAGATGCTGCCGCTACTTCAACTGGATAATTAAATACTAAACTACCAGATAATTCTCTAGGTAATTCAATCCCGGTGGTACTACCAAAACCATAACTAGTTAAACATTCTTTTAAATCATCTTTAGTTAAAAATTTCTGCATAATATTAACGGTACCAACATTACTAGACATTTCAAAACCGTGGTCGTAAGTTATTTCACCCCAACCTACTTTATTCCAGTCATATATTTTAGTACCTTCAATATCGATACTTCCAGATTTATAAGTATCATCACCTTTATATGTTCCTTTTTCCATTGCACACATATAAGTAAATATCTTCATTACACTACCCGGTTCATAGACAAAAGATGTTAAAGGATTTTCATAATTAGTTAAGTTTAATTTGTTAGGATCAAACGATGGCTCTGATACTGACCCTAAAATATCCCCCGTTTTCGCATCCATAACACTAATTGTTAACCATTCTGGTTCATAATCATCGACAACTTTATTTACTTCGGCTTCGATTATTCTTTGAATATTAGCATCGATCGTTAAATAAATATCACTACCATCAACCGCTGGAACATTTTCTTCTGGCGTATCTGGTATTTTATAACCATATCGATCTTGTTGATAACTAACATAACCATTTATTCCTTTTAATATTTCATTATACTCAACTTCAATCCCTAATTCCCCTTGAATAACAACTTCTGTTTTTGTAACATCATCGACTATTACTTCAACTTCATTTTTTTTAGCATATCCGATAATATAAGAAGCAAAATCACCATTAGGATAATATCTTTTATAACTTTCAATAAAATCGATACCCGGTAAATTTAAATCTTCAATTTGTTTTTTTAATATTTCAGTTATTCCTCTACCACCAGGACCTAATTCAACTTGATAAGCCTTTTTATTTAATAATTCTAAAATGGTTTCTTCTTTCATATTTAATAAAGGCGCTAAGGCTTTAGCGGTTCCTTCTTTATCTTTAACGTGATATAAAGTAGTAGAAGAACCTGTTCTACTTTCATCTAAATAAGCAATTACAGTATAACTAGACACATCAGTAGCTAAAACATCGCCTTGTGAATCATAAATAGTTCCTCTTTTAGCGTGTAAAGTTGAAGAATAAGTATTACGATTAGAAGCAAATTCTTGCATATTTATACCATAAACATTTGGCGATAAAGATAAATATAGATATTGTAAAAATAAAATGCAAATAAAAACAAGAAATATACAAAACACTACCATTGGCGTTTTCCATTTAATACTTCTTGTTTTCATATTGTTCACCTCTTAATCACCTATAACAACTATATTATCATTATTATACGCTAAACCTAGTTCTTTGACAACTTTAGATACATTATCAAATGAAGTTAATTCATTAACTTGCATCGTTAAACTTTCGACTGTTTTTTCTTCTGTTGATATTTCATATCTAATTTTTTCATTACTCATTTTATAATTTCCGATACTGGCGCCAAAAAATATTTTTATTACTATGGCTAATGCAAAACACAATACACCACAGAAATATAATAATTTTTCACCCTTAGTCAATCCCTTTTTCTTTCTTGCCATAAATTATCTTACCCTTTCAATTATTCTTAGTTTAGCGCTTCTTGCTCTATTATTATTGTTTAATTCCTCTTTAGAAGGATCTATATTTCCTACTATTTTATATTTAGGTTGATATTCAATTGGAATAATTGGTAAATTTTTTAAATTTTTATCAACCTTACTTACTTCATCAAATATTTTCTTACATATTTTATCTTCTAATGAATGAAAAGTAATTACTTCAATTCTGCCACCTATTTTAATTAAATCTAAGGCTTGTCTTAAACTTTTTTCAAATACATTTAATTCGTCATTCACTTCAATTCTAATTGCTTGAAATACTTTTCTAGCAGGATGCTTTTCTTTTTTATAACTAAATGGTACATTATTCTTAATTACTTCCGTTAATTCTAAAGTAGTCGTAATAGGTCTATTTTTAATAATACCTTTTGCTATCGATAAAGCATACTTTTCTTCTCCATATCTTTTAAAAATATCGACTAATTTATTTAACTCATAATTATTAACTACATAATAAGCATCTAATTCTTGATCTTGATTCATTCGCATATCAAGTCTTGCATCTTGATGAAAACTAAATCCTCTTTCCTTTTCATCTAATTGCGGACTAGATACCCCTAAATCATATAAAATACAATCAACTTCATTAATATTTAACTTATTTAATTCTTCTTTCAAATTAACAAAATTACTATTGATTATCTTATAGTTATTACCTATTTCTTTTAATTTTAATTTAGCATTACTAATTGCTTCTTTGTCTTGATCAAATGCATATAAATATCCCTTTTTTATTCTTTTTAATATCTCACTACTATGTCCCGCATAACCTAAAGTACAATCAACTACAACACTATCTTCCTTTAAGTTTAAATTATTGATACATTCTTCTAATAAAACACTTATATGCATAAATCACCTTAAATATTTGGAGCAAATAACTTATCTGCTATATCAGATATAATATCTTCATTAGCATCTAAGAATTGTTCAAATCTTTCTTTACTCCATATTTCTAATCTTTCATTCACACCGATTACAATACATTCCTTTTTTAAATCAGCGTATTTTATAAGTGGACTAGGTATATTTAATCTTCCTTGCTTATCAAATTCACCTACTATAGCACCTGATAAGAAAAATCTTAAATAATTTCTGGCATCTTTAGTGTTTGGTAATTCTTTATATTTATTAGCAATATTATTCCATTCATCTTTAGGATAAATAAATAAACATCCATCTAATCCTTTAGTTACAATAAATTGTTCACCTAATTCATATCTTAATTTTGATGGAATAGTTATTCTTCCTTTATCATCTATTGTATGATGATATTCCCCCATAAACATAATTATCACCCACTTTTTGACACCTATTTCCACTTCTAACCAACATTTTACTCTTTTTATTAATTTTTGTAAAGAGAAATATGTAAATTTGACAAAATAAAAAGAGGAATATTCCTCTTAATAAAGACACGCACCTAAAATAATAGCTAACAAAATATATAATACAATTATAATAACATAGTTATTATTTTTGCATGTACAAGTATTTTTTTCACACATAAATATTACTCCTTTATACTAAATGTATGCTCCAAGTATAATTATTAAAAGAATAAAAAGTACTAAAACGATAGCAGCACCAGAAATTCCGTTATTACAACACATTATAAATCATCCTCCTTTTTGTCTTTTCACATTATTGTATGGATTTTTGAAAGTTTTGTGATAGATATTGAAAAAATATTGTTTTTTTTATTTTAATTTGTTATAATTATTTTGCAAGTAATAAAAGAAAGGATTTAGGATATGAAAAAGAAATATTTATTACTATTATTGTGTTTACCACTTTTAGTTACTGGATGTAAATACGAACCAAAACTAGTTGATGGTAAAGAAGTTGTTGTAGAATTAGATGGTAAACAATTTACTGCAGAAGAATTTTATGAAGAAATGAAAGAAATTAACGGAACAGGAGTATTAATTAATTTAGTTAATAATTATATTACTGAAAAAGAATTAACTGAAGAAATGGAAAAAGATGCTTTAGAAGAAGCACAAGCACAATACGATTCATATTATGCTAGTGCAGGAAGTGAATGGAACAGTTTCTTAGCATATTATAATTATAGTAGTTCTGAAGCATTCTTAAAGGATTTACAAGATAGCTACAAACAAAGTGCTGTATTAGAAAACTATTTAAAAACAGATGTTATTAAAGAGGAAGACATCAATGAATATTATGAAAATGATATATTTGGTGAAGTAACAGTTAGACATATATTAATTAAGCCTGATGTTGATGATGATATGACTGATACTGAAAAAGAAGAAGCAAAAAGAAAAGCGTTAGAAGAAGCAAATGATATAATTAAAAAATTAGGTAATACTGATAATGTAGAAGAAAAATTTATCGAACTTGCTAAAGATGAATCAGATGATACAACTGCTAGTGAAGGCGGATTAATTGAAAACTTTACTAATGAAAGTGGATTAGTTGAAGAATTCTGGGAAGCATCTTTAAAACTTGAAAATGGTAAATATACTACTGAACCAGTTGAAACAGAATTTGGTTATCATATAATCTATAAAGTTAGTCAAAAAGAAAAACCTGCTTTAGAAGATGTTAAAGAAAAAATATTAGATAATCTAGTTGATGAATTATTAAGTGAAAGTAATGATAATTTAATTTATTGGGCTGGATTAAGAGAAAAATACAATATGAATATTCTTGATGAAGTAATTAAAGATACATATGATTCTACAATGAAATTATACAAATAAAAAGATATCAATTGATACCTTTTCAGATGATTGACAAATATGTCTATAAAATGACATATTTGTTTTTTTAAATACAATTATTCTAAGAAAATTATAGTATGTTTTTTATAATTTTGAAAATATGTTAAATAGTCTGGAATATCTTTGTATGAATATAACAAATAACTATCTACATAGATTATTATATTTTAAATTCTTATATACTATTTTTAATCTATCTTTAGTAAAATATGAATTTTAACTAAAACTGCTAGATTAATACTTTTTAATTTAACTTTAAAATATAATTTTTCTACATCATTATTTACAAAATATTTTTCCATTACTCTCAAAAAATAGTCTTGTGATACTACATCTTCTAAATCTATTTTATTTGAATATAGTTTTCTTGTTGTTGAAATATAATGCCTTACATTCTCATAATATCCATTATAATTATATCATTTTTCACAACAAATAAGGTTTATAAACTTTTAAATTTGAATACTATAAACAATTTTACAAATATATTATACAATACTTAAAAAAAATAAAAAGACTATTAACAAATTTATTTGTCAACAGTCTAAGAACATCAATTGATATATTATTTAATATATTTTAATTTTTTTGTTATTTAGTTATTAAATAATTTTTATTTTTATAAATTTTTTAATATTATTATAAATTGATTAATGATTAATTCTTACTCCTGTATTTATTCACTAACCTCAATTTTAGAAATAATATCTTTATGTTCAGCGTTACCAAGATAACTTTTATCCAAACTATTATCAACATTTAAATATAGATATTTGAACGTTAGTATTTTTCTAACAGACTCATTAATTCTTTCTTCTGAAACATTATTTTTTATATATTCTATCGCTGTTTTACTACCATTTGGCATTAATAATAAATCTACTCCCGCTTCTATTGCTTTTATATATATTTCTTCATAAGAATATTCATTCGTAAGAGCCCCCATATTTAATGCATCAGTAATTATTAAACCATCATAATTCATATCTTTTTTTAATATATCAGTAATTATAGTTTTTGATAAAGATGCTGGTGTATTATCACCTGTAATTTTAGGTAATGCAATATGACCAATCATAATAATTTTAGCATCATTCTTAATCGCATTATTAAATGGTTCTAATTCTAATTCCTTTAAATCTGAGTATGTCTTATTAATAATTGGTAATTTATAATGGGAATCAATTGCAGTATCTCCATGTCCTGGAAAATGTTTATATGTTGCTATAATTCCATTATCCTCTAAACCTTTACCAAGACTAATAGCCATTGAGGAAACAATATTTTTTGTTGTTCCAAAACTTCTTTTTCCTATAACTGTATTCTCAGAATTAGAATATACATCAAGAACAGGCGCATAAACTACATTTACACCAATTGTCCTTAATTCTTCAGCCATAACTTTTCCAACATTGTAAGCTAATTCTTCATCATTCATATTTCCCAAATCATACATGTAAGGAATATTAGTTGGATTCACATCTGTCAAATACTGTAATCTCTGTACTCCACCACCTTCTTGATCGATACTTATTATTAATGGAATTGAACTGTTCGCTTGTAAATCATCAACGAATTTTTTTGTTTTATCGTAGGTTGTAATATTATTTTCTATTAAAATAAACCCGCCAAAAGGATGTTCTTGAAGTGATTCAATTAAACTGTTATCTACAATTTCACTAGAATAATATACAACTAACATTTGAGCAATTTTTTGTTCTAATGTCATATTATCGATTAAATAATTGACTTTTTCATCAACATTCATATCTTCAAATTTTTTTCCCTTTACAAAAAATAATAAACAAATAATAAATATGATTGTGATTACCATAATAAATATAATTATTTTTTTATTTTTCATATATCCTCCTATGTTGTAAATTATGAATAATTAAATAATACAGAAAATAAATGTTACTTATTAATTAAATTAATGATATTTTAATTATAATTTTTATGAACAATATATTATTCAATAACTAATTTATTTTAATTAATAATTCTCCCTGATACGTCTTAAAAATATTACTCATAATTTAATTTTAATATTATTTACATTTCTCATATTGACTTATTCAATTACAATTATATCATATTGTTTTAAAATTAAAAATAAAATTCATACATAATCGTTAAAAAATTAAGAATATAAAAAATTATTATGATACTAGAAAATAAAGAGACTATTAACAATTTATTTGTCAATAGTCTGAGATATCAAAACAATATCTTTTTTAGTATTTTGTAACTCGATCATACCAATATGAATTAACTCTAGAAGGGAAATTAATGCTTATTGATGGATCATATCTTTTACTATAATATGTTACATTATTTAAGTTTTCAAAACTACCAGTAGATATTTCTAGATGTAAATGACCTCCTGTTGAACAATTATCATAAGATTCAAATCCACCCATAATACCTATTAATGTATCTTTTGTAACTACTTGACCCTCTTTTACATTTATACTATGCATATGTAAATATCCAGTAGTATATAATTTACCATTAACATTATGTTGAATATAAACTTTAATACCACCACATTGTTTACCATTTACTAAATTAAGTGGTACAACAGATATAACCATACCATTAGCAACAGCATAAACAGGAGTAGTACCTGCATTAGCGTTATAAGTAGTTAAATCCATTCCATAGTGATAACAACTTACACCATTACCACAAGGAGTACGAGGTCCATATAACCCTAAAGTACCAGAGATCATACCCTCTTTTAATGGCCTCCAGAAACTAGTGTCTGGAGGTAAAAAGTTTTTACCACACTCTTCAACATCTTCATCATCTTTACACCCATGATCTTCATATAATTTAATTTGTGATTCGTGAACTTTAATTAATTCTTCAATTGATAATGCTTCTTCATCAATTTCTTGTAAATTAGCCTTTATTTTATTTAATTCAACTGTTAATTCCTCTTGTCTTTCAGCAAGTTCTACTTTTTTAGTAGCAAGTTCCTCTGTTTTCTTTTTATTATCTTCAATATTTTTCTTATTTTTTTCAATTAATTGTTCATTATAATTAGTTAATTGTTCTGAAACAGCAATTCGATAAATAAAATCTGTAAATGTTTTAGCACCGAAAGCATACTCCAAATATGCTGATTCTCCATTTTGAATCTGTGTAAATGACAAAATATCTTTTATTTCTTCTTCATCCTCAGCAATTTCTTGCGTTAAAACTTCTATTTCTTTATTTAAATTTTTAATATCCTCGCCTGCTTGATAAATGCTATTATTAATAGAATTTATATTGGCTTCAATTTCTTGCTTTTCTTTTTCACTTAATTCTTTTTCTAATTTATTTTGTTCGTATTGTTCTTTAAATTCTTCTAATTCTTTTTTCATATCACCTAAAGTTTTAGCCTCGGCAACTGGTACATATAAATTAGAAATTACTAAGCAAAACATAAAAATTATATATAAAACTTTTTTTACCATATTAAATACATCATCTCCTATTAAACATTATATCATATTTTTACAATTTTTTTAAATTTTTTTAATTATTTTACATTAGCATATGTTATAATTAATATGGTGATTATATGAATAAAGTAAAATATTTAGCAAGAGTAGTAAGTGGAATGCACTACGATCAATTTTTTAAAACAGTTAATGAAATACACGACATTAACAAAAAAAACAAATTTCTTATCTTTAGTGATATGGTGTGGTGTGGCATCAGATATGGTGCGGGATATCACGATTATAAAATATTTGAATTTTATAATATGAAGCATAAAAATAGGGATACTTATGTTACAAGAGTAAGAAATAAAAAAATCATTATGGCTTTAAATAATCAAGAATTTTCAGACATAATTGATAAAAAAAATCTATTCGATAAAAGATTTAAAAAATATTTAAAACGAGAAGTTATCGATATCGATGAAACTGATTTAAAAGAATTTAAAAAATTTATGAAAAATAAAGATGTTGTTTTTGCTAAGCCATTTAATTTAGATAGTGGTCGAGGAATTGAAAAATTAAATAAAAAAGATTTTAAAGATTTAGAAGAAATGTATGATTACATTAAATCTAAAAATTTAAGAATGATCGAAGAAGTTATTAAACAACATAAAGATATGAATAAATTATATCCAAATGCAGTAAATTGTATGCGAATAGTTACATTAGTTGATAATGGTACACCTGAAATCGTATATGCTGTATCAAAAAGTGGTTCTGGTGGACATTATTTAGATAATATGGGATTTGAAGGAATATGTGCTCCTATCGATTTAAAAACTGGTAAAATTAGAGGTATTGGTCATTCTGAAAGTGGTCATACTTATGTTAAACATCCTGATACAAATGTTAAATTTGAAGGTTTTCAAATACCAATGTTTAAAGAAGCAATCGAATTAGTTAAAAAAGCGGCATTGGAAGTTCCTGAAATAAAATATGTTGGTTGGGATGTATTTATTGGTGAAAATGGTCCGGGTATAATTGAAGGAAATGATTATCCTGATTATACATTTTGGCAATTACCTGAACACACTCCAGATAGAATTGGATTAATGCCTTATTATAAAACAAAAATACCTAAATTATAAGTATTTAAGATAGGTATATAAGTAATATTTAAGCATAGCTTTTGTTTAATTATTCATCACTCTAAAAATAAAAAAATCAATATTATTATTTGCAAAAAATAAAATGACTAAATTACCATTACGATTTAGTCATTATTTTTTTAATTTTTCGTTTTATATTTTTTTATGGAACGAATTTTTTTGATTTTTCGTTTTATAATTTTTTATAGAACGAATTTTTTTGATTTTTCGTTTTATAAAATTATTCAGTCAAGAATATCTCAACATACTCAGAAAATACAAATACTTGATTTCTACTATAACCAGTTGTTTCTTGTATTATATTAGCTAATTTTAATTCATTTATAACGCCGTTTACTGTAGATTCAGGCATTTTTAATGATTCAGATATCTTTTTTCTTGTTGAATATGGTTCATTATAAAAATAATCGATAATTTTTTTTACATTATCATATTTAACTCTTAAATCTGTTATCTGTGCATAAACTTTTTTTGTAAGTTCTACAACTTTTTTAAATTTTTCTTTTGCTATTTTAGCCGTTTCTATTATTCCCTCTAAAAAGAATTTTATCCATCCAATGATATCATTTTTAACTCTAACATCATTTAATTTTTGATAATATAATTCCCTATTTTTTTCAAAAAAGAATGATATATATAAACAAGGATTATCTAAATATTTTTTACTTTGCAAATATAAAGGGATTAATAATCTACCAATTCTTCCGTTTCCATCTAAAAATGGATGTATTGACTCGAATTGATAATGAATTATAGCAATTTTAATTAAATCTGGTGTATCAATTTCTTCATTATTAATAAATAACTCTAGATCTTTTAAGCAATCTGCCAAATCTTCAACTAAAGGTGGAACATATGCAGCATTCGATGGCATTGTTCCTCCAATCCAGTTTTGTGATATTCTAAATTCCCCTGGCGTCTTTTTTTCTCCTCTAACACCATTTAATAATATTCTATGCATATCTCTAATTAATCTATTGCATACTGGAAAACCTTCATTAATTCTATCTATTCCATAATTAGTTGCTTTAACATAATTTTGAACTTCTTCCCAATCGTCTCTTTTTTCTGGATTTATATCTTGTATATCTGATAAATCTTCTTCAATAGTTGTTTTAGTTCCTTCAATTTTACTAGATTTATTTGCTTCAATTTTTACATGCATTTTAATATATAAATCAACATTTGGAAGTAATAATGAATAAGCATTTAACTCTCCAATTTGTCTATTCGCTTCAGCAAGTAATGCATCTAATTTTGTATCATCCCAGCCCCAATTATAATTAATATTGCTTGGCAAAAACGCTTTATATCCAATTCCTTGTTTATATTCTCCTGCTTTATATTCTTCTAATTTCATAATTACACTTCCTTCATTTTAATTTTGCTTTAGTAATTTACTATAATTATATTTTTCAATAATAATACATTATTTTTCGACTTCAGTTATCTATTCTATAATTTAACTTAATGTGAATAATTAATTAAAACTAATTCTTCAATAGCTCTCGTTATTTCCATTTAATCCTTTCATATTCCACAATAATTATATCATTTTTTCATAAAAAAAGTAAGGCCTTGCAAGCTTTATTTTAGGATATTAAAAAATCTTACATATAAGTTATACTAAATAAAAAGACTATTAACACAATTTATTTGTCAATAGCCCGAAACACCTAAATTATAGGTATTTTATTTTTCTAATTTTTCTAATATTTGTTTAGTAACTTCAATAGTTTTTAATCTTACTGAATCAGCAGCTTTTTCTAAAACAGGAGTTCCTTTTTCAATAGCATAATTTAATAATTCTTCAGCTTTTACTTGAAGATCGTTTGCTTTTTTTTTGGCAATTTTTAAAACTTTTTCTTTATCCAAATCTTCTAATTCAGCCTTAATTTCTTCAATTTTAGTTTCAATAGTTTCTTTAACTTCATCAGCATCTACTTCTTTAGCCTTAGCCAATAATTCATCGAATTTTAATTTTAATTCTTTTCTTGTTTCAGATCCTTTTTTGGGAGCAAATAAAACTCCTAATCCAGCACCAATGCCGGCACCTAATAAAAACTTACCAAATCCACTTTTCTTCTTACTCATCATTATCACCTTTCTTCTTTCTATTTAATAACCACGTAATTCCGTTAGAAATACCTGTTGCTATTTTATCACTAAAAGTATTGATTACATCAGTTGTGTTATCGATAATATCAAATAACCCATTTAATTTATTTACTTTATAATCAACATCATCGACAATTTTATTTACTTTCTTTAATGTTTTAATTAAATTAACCATTGCAACAGTTGTCGTTATTACTAGTATAATCAAAGAAATAAATAATATTACAACAAATAATTCTTTTACATCTATAACCATATCTACTCTCCTTTCTCATACATACTATCGATTAAATCAAACAATTCACTTTCCGTAATTGGTTTTTTATCCAATTCTTCTTTTACTATATTGTTTTCGATTCCTTCATCGATAATATCAATATTTTCATCTTTATCTATCAATTCATCAAATAAATCTGCTTCTTCTTTTTCTTCTTTAATTACTAAACTATTTAAAGTATTTTCTAATTCATCTTCTAAAGTTCCATACGCTTTTTTTCTAACTTCATCAATCGTTATTGAAGTATTCGTATAATAACTTGTTTTTTCTTTTTTAGGCTTAATATCTTCTTTATTATAATTTTTATCTAGTACACCATATACAGGAGAAATAATCGGTGTTGGTTTAAATACTCTTTTTTCTTCTTTTATTATTTTTGGTTGTTCTTTTAAATAACTAGATTTAACTTCTTTTTTAGGTTGCTCTAATTCTTTAAAATATTCATCATCAAAAAATATTGGTGCTTTTGGCTCTTCTTTTACGATTTTTGGTTCTTCCTTTTTTTCTTCTTTTGCAGGAGCCGGTATCTCTACTTGAATAACTTCACTTTTAACAGGTTCATCTTCTTCTGTAAATAAATTTTTAACTTTATCAAATAACCCCATTATTCCACCTCATCTTCTAGTTTTAAAAAGTCGTTACTTTCTTTTTTAGATGTGAATATATCATATTTTTCTTCACTAACTAAAAAATCATCATCTAAAATAATTTTAATTATATTATCATTAAATTTAACTGTCGATAAAATATAAGTCATATTTAAAACGACATCATTGATATCTTCATAATCAGTTTCTACTTCCATTTTAGCATAGTTATACATAAACTCTATAAAATATCGACCATTTTTTTGTTCATTAATTTCTAAATATCCAGTTTTACCATTAATATCTATTTTCTTTGAATAATATGCTTCTTTATTTTCTTGATAATCTTTTACTACATCATAATAATAACTTATAACATCTATATATAAATAATAATAATCGCCATTAGAATATAAAACATCATTATAATCGTTAGTATCCATATAAGATACGCCTCGTGGAACATAATATTTATATCCTTTTCCTATTTGGTTATATAAATTATTATCTTTCGATAATACAACTTCTACTATATTATCGATACTACTAGTATCAATTCTTACTATCGAACAACCACATAATAAAAGCAGTAAACTAAGTAGCAATACTTTCTTCACTTGCCTCACCTACTTATATATATTATAACAGAGTTTTCAATATTTTGGCAATTATTTTTGTGAAATTTTATGGATTACTTTTAATTTGTAAATAGGTAATCCTAAACTAACAAATTTTTTTTCATATTCGGTTTGAATATTATCTTCATTTAGATTTGAATATAAATCTAATTTAACTTCTTCAAACGAATAATTTTGTTTACTAAATGAAACTAAAGAATATTCAAATAAGTTTTTATTATCTGTTTTCATTTCAACAAAATAATCACCTTTAAATATTTTACTATATTTTTCTAAAAATATCGGACTAGTTAATCTTCTGTTGGCGTGTTTTTTCTTAGGCCAAGGATCAGAAAAATTTAAATAAATTTTACTAATTTCTTTATCGAACACTTCATCAATTTCGTTAGCGTCTATACAAATAATTTTTAAATTATCTAATTTTAAATTATTTAATTTTTTAACTGCACTTAACAAAACCGTAGGATATTTTTCAATTCCAATATAATTTATATTAGGATTGGCTAACGCTTTATTTATAATAAAATTTCCTTTACCCATACCGATTTCAATTTCAATATTATGTTTATTTTTAAATAATTTATTAAATTTACCTTTATGCTCAATCGGATTATTTATATAATATTCACTTTTACTTATTATATCTTGTGCACCTTTTTTATTTCTTAATCGCATAACATCACCTTTTAATATTATACACCATTTTTTTAATAAAGCATATAATTAATTAGAAACAAAGGAGGAAACTTATGAAAAAAGATCGCGATTGTGGTATGCAATATATGGGAGCTATGCCAATGATGCCAATGATGCCTATTTCTAATCAAATGCCTTACCAAATGAATAATTATCCTATGAATAATCAAATGAGTAATCAAAATATTAATAATGATTTTATTACGCAATTAAGCAACTTAGAAAAAAGAGTAAGTGCTTTAGAAGCAGTAGTTAATAACAATCCTTATAATAATTCAAATTATCAAATGATGTAAAAAACAAACGTTAAAGTTTGTTTTTATTTATAGAAGAATATTTTGTATGCATATTTTTTTTTGTTAAATATGCCGTATTAATAGTATAAATTATCGAATCATATAAATCATAAATATAATCATCTATTTTAACGACACGACTTAAATTATAATCACAATCTAAACTAATTGAATAAATTATATACTTATTCATATCTTTTGGTAAATCTTCAAGATTAAAAGTATAAAATTTTTCCATATATCTTTTAAAACCATTCCATTTAGAATATTCTATACAACCTAAGGAAGTTCTTTTATAAAAATTAATATAATAAACAAGCGAAATAATAGAAGTAAATAATACAATTAATGATGAATAATAAGTATCTTTACCAATTAAAAATAAACTTATTATCATTCCAATTAATGAATAAATAATGCCAATTAATTTAATTGAAAAAGCGTCATAAAAAAATTCTCTATCTTCTGCTTCGTTTGTTGCGACATTAAGCCAATTAGAATATAAATTTAGAAACTCTTCATAATTTTTAGCCTTATGTTCAAAATTAATTAAACTTATTTCTTTTTTATCATCAAACAATAATTTTAATAACCATTCTTCACTTGGTAATATTTCCTTGTATTTACCTTTTTTTAATATGTAATCACTTTTGTTTTTTTCAAAAATAATTACTTTTTTATCTATTAAATATAATATTGAAGCCACTAAATCATCATTAGTTATTTTTTTGTGCATTAGATAACCTACAATAGTAGGATTATAATCATTTGGTATTTCATCATAATATTTGTATTTTATTGTTTTTTTATTATATTTTTTATAAATATTATACAAAATTATGACATTTCCAATTATCCAAATTGTTAAAATACTGGTTAAAACAACTTTTATAATATCGTTTTTTCGATCAATTTTAGGTTCGACATTCATAAGTTTTACTAATAATTGTGTTTTTAATTCATCTTTATCATTTAACGAATTAACTATTTCATAAGCATTATTATAATCGTTAATATTTAAAGTGTTTTCAACTTTATTTACTGCTTCATATGCTGCTTCTTTTAATTGTTCATATTCCGCATTAGTTTTATCATTAAAATCGATATTTAAATTATCTTCTAATTCAACAATTTTTGAAAAAGCATCTTGATTTGATACTTTATTAGTTTCAATTTTATCAAATACTAATCTAAAATCAAAATAGTCATTTGTATCCATATTAGTCATATTTAATTTTATTGTATTATTGCTTATTTTTGTAACATTATTATCATGACCATGAGTCCATATTTCTAATGTATCTTTATTATTAGGAATATTTATAATAAGTTCAAAATTATCGATTACCTCATCCATATTATAAAAAATAGGAAACATTATTTCTGATATGTCATTATGAGTAATAACAACATTTTTTAATGTATAATCAATATAAAAATCTTTATTCATTTTCGATGAATTATATATTTTAATACTTTCGCCATCAATAATTTTTTCTAATTTATAAACACCATAATCGCCTTTCGTAGCATCTTGTGATTCTTTAAATAAATCACCAGATTGAATAATTTCGATATTGGAAATATTTGTTTTATAATCGATTGATCTCACTTCATTCAATGTTATACCACTACTATTATAAAGTTGTTTATCAAATACAATTAATGAATCTCCTCGATAACCATCATAATTATTACGATATTTTATATTTCGTTCAAAACCATTATAATCGCCATTCATTTGAAACATTTCGATGACATTAATATTCCCGTTTTCTAAAACAGTCATTTCTATTTTATAATTAGTAATATTATAGGCTTCAACTTTAGGAATAAAGAAGAAAAATAATAATAATAATATTTTTTTCATAATTACCTCCTAAAAAAAACTTACGATAGTAAGCTTTTTAAAATTGTACTTTTGGTACTTCTTTATCAGCTTCACTAGCCTCAAAGAATGCTTCAGGTTTGAAACCAAAAATACCTGCAACGATGTTTGATGGGAACATTTCTAACTTGTTTTTATAAACAAGAACCGCATCATTATAGAATTGTCTAGCATATTGAATCTTATCTTCAGTTTCTTTTAAATTAGCCTGTAAATCTAAAAAATTAGTATTAGCTTTTAAATCCGGATAAGCTTCAGCAACAGCCATAAGTCTACCCAATGCTCTAGATAATTCGCCATCTGCTTTAATTTCTTCTTCAGTTGTTTTAGCTTCTACTACTCTATTTCTAGCGGCAATAACATTTTCTAAAGTTTCGCTTTCGTGTTTAGCATAACCTTTTACTGTTTCAACTAAATTAGGAATTAAATCAGTTCTTCGTTTAAGTAAAACATCAATTTGTGACCATTGATCTTTTACTTTATTTCGTAATGAAACTAAACTATTATAAGTTGTTCCAAGGAACAATAAAACTAATAATACGATAGCACCAATTACGATTAAAGCAATCATCCATCCTTCCATACTCTTTAACCTCCATTAACATTATATAATAAATTAAATAAAAAATAAATACATATTTTGTACTTTTTTAAACAAAAT
Organism: uncultured Bacilli bacterium; assembly: GCA_944372275.1. Lineage (GTDB taxonomy): Bacteria > Bacillota_I > Bacilli_A > RF39 > UBA660 > Faecisoma. The sequence goes on along the minus strand of CALVYO010000004.1, from coordinate 5,017 downwards.
AAAAATGAAAGGACTGATATGTATGAATATTGATATAAGAAAACATATTATAAGTAATTTTAAAGATGCTAAAATAGATGAAATAAAGGCATCAATTGAATCATCTATTAAAGAAAAAGAAGAAATCACATTACCTGGTTTAGGTGTATTTTTTGAAGTATTGTGGAATAATAGTGACGAAAATAGTAAAGAATATATACTAAATACACTAAAAAATTCACTAAATTAATAAAAAAAAATTCACTAAATTAATAAAAAAAGGTTGACAAAATCAATCCTTTTGAGTTAGTATATATAGTACCAATTCGGAAATATTCGAATTGGCGCTAGTATCACACTAGCCAACCCCTTTTTATTCTTTTATGCGAACTATTCCTATAAGGAGTAGTTCATTTTTATTATAATATATTGACTTTTATCTAGTCAATATTTTTTATTTTAACAATGTAAACATATGTCAATGAATCTTAATCTTATTATTTGCGATTTCTTCTAATGCCCTTCCAATTGGTTTTTTTGAAATATATTCATTTTCTTTTAATTGAAAATGTTCTGTTTTTTCTATTTCGTGGGCTCTTTTAGAAACTATATTTACTAATAAATACTTAGATCCTACTTGATTTAATAATTTATCAATTGATGGATATATCATCTAATCACCTTCCCTATATTAATAATAAAACAGATTTTTTTATTTGACAACAAATATATCATAATTTTACACTATTTGACAATTTTAAATATAATTTATCGATATTATCTTTGGTATATATCTTTTTATTTAGTCTTTTATCAACTGTATTATATAATAATCTTCTTGTCGTTAACCATACACCTGACACTTTAAAAGTCAATCTACTATTTAAAATGATATAATTAAAGGCTCCATTTTTTAAAATAAAAGGATTTTTTATTTTTTTATTATTGATTAACCAATACTCATCTTTAATATCGCCTTTTAAAATACCTTGTTTATTTAAACATACAAATTCAAAAACACCTGCTTCATTAATTACGATTAAATTATTTTCAACTATTAATGTTTTTTGATAAGTGTTTAATTTTGATAATTCGGCAATAATCATTTCATTATAAGTATGTCTTTCTACTTTTTTAAAAGGACTAATTTTATCGCCATATCTAATATAATCTAATCCTATTTTAATTACCATACCAGTATTTAAAATAATTATGCCTAAAAATAATAATTCTATTCCGATATTAGTTATTAAAGGACTAAATAAAAGTACTAATAGTACTGGAAATAAGCCAGCATATATTCCTAATAAGGTACAAATAATCCATTTTTTCATCCTACCACCTATACTAATAATAGCACATTTAATTTAAAATTTAAATACCATTATCATTAAAACTATAATATTTATCTTTGCCAATTATGATATGATCTAATACATTAATACCTAATAATAATCCAACTTCTCTTAATTGTTTAGTAATAACAATATCATTGTTAGATGGATTAACATTACCAGATGGATGATTGTGTACACAAATTATACTCGATGCACTTAATAAATACGCTTCTTTAAATACTTCTCTAGGATGAACTAAACTTTGGTTAATTGTTCCAATAAACAACAATTTATCTTTGATAATTTTATTTTTAGTATCTAAATAAACACAATAAAAATGTTCTTGTAATTTATCACTCAATTTATTTTTATAATATTCAAAAATATTTTCTGATGAACATATTTTAATTTGATTAATATTATTTAATTTATTTATCCTTTTACCTAGTTCAATACTAGCTAATATTTCACACGCTTTAGCCTTACCTATTCCTTTTATTTTAATTAATTTTTCATAATTTATATCTTTTAAATTATTAATATTATCAATTTCTTTTAATATAGTGCTTGCTAATTCCTTAACTGATAAGTCCTTAGTTCCAGATTTTAATAATATTGCTAGTAATTCTTCATTACTTAAATATTCAACACCATTATCAATTAATCTTTCACGTGGTCTTTCCGTTATTGGAATATCTTTAATTAATATATTATCCCTCCTCTTTATATTTACTTAATGTTTGTTTAATCACTTCTTTAATAGCTTCTTCCTCTTCTGTTCCTTGTAATAACATATCATATTGTCTTAAAGAATCTATCAATTCATTATCAGAAATGGTTGTTGTTTTAATAATCGTATTTATTCCTTTATTTTTATAATAATCTTGAATTTTGCTTACATTATCACTTTCTAATGAAATACCGATATAAACATAATACATATTATCGATTACACTATAAATATAATCAGTCAAAGATGAAGTATTTTCTTGCATACTTTCCATACTAGAATATACTCCTTGTTGGACTAAATAGGCTGTTTCTTTAACATTAAATACTGGTATTATATTTACACTTTCATATTCTTTTAGCATATAATAAGACAATAAAAAACCGACTAATATAGATATAATTATTGTTGTTAAATACTTTTTCATATCATCACCAATTTTATTATATCCTATTAATCAGTCATATTTTGTCGAATTAAATTAATTCATCAATTTTTGAAACAATATCATTTACGTGAACATCAAATACTTGATTTGTTTCTCTTATTTTTAATTCTACTAAATTATCTTTTGTTTTTTTACCAACTGTGATTCGATATGGTATACCAATTAAATCCATATCGTTAAATTTTACCCCTGCTCGTTCATCGCGATCATCTAGTATAGTTTCAATGTTATTTTTATTTAAATTATTATAAATTGCATTAGCAATCGATTTTTGAATGTCATCTTTTTTATCGATTAATACAATTGCTACTTTATAAGGCGCGATATTAGTAGGCCAAATAATACCATGTTCATCGTTTTTTTGTTCAACTAATGCTGAAATTATTCTACCTAAACCAATACCATAGCATCCCATTACTACTGGTTTTAATTCGTTATTTTCATCCAAATAATTTAAATTTAATGATTTAGAATATTTAGTACCTAATTTAAATGTATTACCTACTTCAATACCGTGTTTAAAATATAATTTTTTACCACATTTTGGACATCTATCAAATTCTTTAACATTTTTAATATCGCCAACATAATCATATATGAAGTCTGATGTATTTACATTTTTATAGTGGTAGTCTGTTTTATTAGCCCCAACTATATAGTTATATTTATATAATATATCATTATCAATTACTATTTTAATATCTAATCCAATTGGACCTGCAAATCCTACTTTAGCGTGAGTTACTTTTTCAACTTCTTCAAAAGACGCTAGTTCGATAGTTTTACCATTTAATAATTTTCTTAATTTTGTTTCGTTAATTTCTCTATCACCACTAACTAAACAAGCATATAAAACACCATCAACTTTATAAATTAATGTTTTAACAAATTTATCTTCGTCTTCTTTTAAATATTTAGATATTTCTTCTATTGTTTTGGCATTTGGTGTATGAACTAATTCTTTTTCTTTATATTTTTCTGCTTTTGCTTTATTTATTACACATTCACTTACTTCAATGTTAGAAGCATAACCACAATCACATAAAACTAATATATCTTCACCAATATCGGTTACTGCTTGAAATTCTTCACTTAACAATCCACCCATAACACCAGTATCAGCCGTTACAATACGATAATCAATACCAATTCTATCAAAGATATTTTTATAAGCATTAAACATTTTCATATATGATTTATTTAAATTATCTAACGATGTATCAAAACTATAAGCATCTTTCATAAAAAATTCTCTTACTCTTATTAACCCATATCTAGGTCTTGGTTCATCACGATATTTATTACCTATTTGATATAAATTAAAAGGCATATCTTTATATGATTTAATTTTCATTCTAGCTGCTTCAACAAAAAATTCTTCGTGCGTTGGACCTAACACCAAACTTCTATTATATCGATCTTTTAAATTAAACATATCATGACCAAAATTATCTCTTCTACCGCTATTTATATATACATCTTCAGGCAATAAATTAGGCATCAATAATTCATTAGCACCTGCTTTATTCATTTCTTCTCTAATAATATTTTCAATATTTTTTAACACTTTTAATCCAAGTGGCATATACATATAAATTCCATTACCTATTTTTTTTACCATTCCACTTTTAACTAATAAATTGCCACTTACTGTTTCTTCGTCTTTAACATCTTCTCTAAATGTATAGAAAAAATTTTCACTTAATCGCATAATCTCACCTCAACAATTTAATTATATCATAACTTTTAATATTTTATTATATTTTATTTAGTTAATGAACTAAGAAAACTAGTAGTTGACAATTTAACCTTATCCGTAAACTCTGTTTCAATATTTAATCCTATTATATCTAAACATTCTTGATAACTTTTTTCATTTATTGCATCGTTATATTTCATTAATTTTTTTATAATACTACTATCTTTTTTGTATGTTTCTAATATATAAATTGCAATAGGAAATCCTATAACATTCCAAGTATCCCTAACAACTAAATTATGTCCTTTAACATATTCTTCAAAATAATCAATTGTTTTTTCATAATTGTTATCTTAAAAAATTTTACTATATGCTTCTAAACTTATATCTTTTTCTTTTTTATATATTAAAATTAACTTATAACAATAATATACTTTATCCATATATTTTAAAATTGTAGGTGTCCCAAATTTCATAAACATACTTAAATCATTACCATATTTAATTTGTTTTAATTCTTCAATGTATATAAACTCCATACCATAAGATAAAGATTCTGTTAATAAATCACTTACAAAATTTCTTTTACTTTCAGGTTGATTTAAATAATGCATAATTTCATGAATTAAAATACAACTATCAATAACATTATTATTTAAATAAATTTCGATTACTCTTTTATTATCTTTATCATAATATGAAATTCCATCTTTGCTTTTAGTAGTTCTATCATCTATTTTTTTAAATATTATATTACCATTTGCGATTAATTCTTTTATTGAAACATTTATATTATTTTTATCTAAAAATTGTTGGGCTAAAGA
>CALVYO010000003.1 GCA_944372275.1 uncultured Bacilli bacterium | reverse complement strand
TATCAAAATTAACGGGATTATCAGTAAAAAAAATAAAAGATATGTTGTTATAAATTGTAAGAAATTACAATTTTTTTTGAAATTAAGCAGGAATTCGTAGTAGTTTTGTCGTATATAACTAGTAGGAGGTAATTTTATGACAAAGTTCTATACAGCAAAATATGAACCGATATTTATGTATTCAGTTGTAAAACATCAAAGAATAATAAAAAAAATAGTAGAACAAGTATTAAATAAGAAATATAAAGAATTTGTAATATTAAATCCAAATTTAATTAAAGACAATATTTATAATATTGGCCAGAAATTAGATTTATTAATTAAGGCTGATGATGAATATATAAATGTTGAATTAAATTCTAATTATAATAAATATGTAAAAGAAAGAAACTTATTATATGTATTTAAACTATGTTTAGATAAAAGTGAAAAAGATAAAGAAACATTAAAAGGAAAAGTAAGACAAATAAATATTAATTTTGGAAGAAAAAGTAAAGGAATAGAAGATATAGCAATAGTAAATTTAATGACAAATAAAAAAATAACAACAAAAATAGAAATAAAGAATTTAAATATAGACTTTTATACCAAAAAGTATTATAATAATTATAAGTTAACAGAAGAAGAAAAGTTATATGCAATGTTAGGATTAGAAATAGAAGAACTAAATAAAATAAGTGAAAGGAATGATATTGTGAAAGAATTTAAAAAAAGTGTGGAAGAAGCAAACAAAGATGAATTAGTGGTAAAATGGTTTAGTCCAGAACAAGAAAGAGAAATGCGAGAAAATTATATCAAAAGTGAAGCAGAAGAAAAAGGAATTAAAAAGGGAAGAAAAGAAGGAATTTTAGAAGGCTTATTACAAACGGCTAAAAATATGTTAGAAGCCGATATGAATATTGAAACAATATCAAAATTAACGGGATTATCAGTAAAAAAAATAAAAGATATGTTGTTATAAATTGTAAGAAATTACAATTTTTTTTGAAATTAAGCAGGAATTCGTAGTAGTTTTGTCGTATATAACTAGTAGGAGGTAATTTTATGACAAAGTTCTATACAGCAAAATATGAACCGATATTTATGTATTCAGTTGTAAAACATCAAAGAATAATAAAAAAAATAGTAGAACAAGTATTAAATAAGAAATATAAAGAATTTGTAATATTAAATCCAAATTTAATTAAAGACAATATTTATAATATTGGCCAGAAATTAGATTTATTAATTAAGGCTGATGATGAATATATAAATGTTGAATTAAATTCTAATTATAATAAATATGTAAAAGAAAGAAACTTATTATATGTATTTAAACTATGTTTAGATAAAAGTGAAAAAGATAAAGAAACATTAAAAGGAAAAGTAAGACAAATAAATATTAATTTTGGAAGAAAAAGTAAAGGAATAGAAGATATAGCAATAGTAAATTTAATGACAAATAAAAAAATAACAACAAAAATAGAAATAAAGAATTTAAATATAGACTTTTATACCAAAAAGTATTATAATAATTATAAGTTAACAGAAGAAGAAAAGTTATATGCAATGTTAGGATTAGAAATAGAAGAACTAAATAAAATAAGTGAAAGGAATGATATTGTGAAAGAATTTAAAAAAAGTGTGGAAGAAGCAAACAAAGATGAATTAGTAGTAAAATGGTTTAGTCCAGAACAAGAAAGGGAAATGCGAGAAAATTATATAAGGAGTGAAGCCGAAGAAAAAGGTATTAAAAAAGGGATGAAAAAAGGTATTGTTGAAGGAAAAAAAGCAGGTATTTTAGAAGGATTATTACAAACGGCTAAAAATATGTTAGAAGCCGATATGAATATTGAAACAATATCAAAATTAACGGGATTATCAGTAAAAAAAATAAAAGATATGTTGTTATAAATTGTAAGAAATTACAATTTTTTTGCTTGTTTTATTTAGTAATTTATTATATAATTAATGTGGTGAAATGATATGAAGATTATAAAGTGGCCACTAATATATTTTTTATTTCAATTTATTTTAATTGTTTTATTAGCCTGTAATTTTATTATAAATGGTAATGATGCAAATTTATTTAACGAATATTTGAAAACTAAACAAATATATATAACATTAATTATTGCGATTATATTTATTCCTTTATTAATTAATGATTATAAAAAATATAAAAAAGATAAAAAAACTAAAATTGATTATTTTAATTTAATACTATTAGGGGTTATATTAAGTTTAATTTATAATGTTTTTGCATATTATCTTAATTTTTTATTAAAAACATCTTTATTTGACAATAATAATAATTTAATAATTACATTAATTTCTACAGGATTGATAGGACCAATTATTGAAGAATTAATGTTTAGAGGTATTATTTATAATGAATTAAAAAGCAAATATAAAAATATGAAAGCAATATTAATAACAACAATATTTTTTGCTATTATTCATTTTAATATAATTCAAACTTTATATGCTTTAGCAATTGGTTTTATTTTGATATTTGTTTATGAAAAATATAAGAACATTAAAGCACCTATTATATTACATATGGCAAGTAATATAACAACTACTTTATTTTTACCAATTCTAATTCAAAATAATTTTGTAATTAATTATAGTGTATTTTTAATCTGTTTAATTTTGATAATAATTATAAAGAAATACACTAATATATTTAAGATATGATATAATATTTAAAGGTGATGTTATGAAAAATTTATATATAGATTTTGATGGCGTAATAATGGATACTATAGGAGTTACTTATGATTTATTAGATAGATTAGAAGTAGATCGTAAAGATCCAGAAAAAATGAAAGAATTTTACTCTAATTTAAATTGGAAACAATTGTTAACTTTGACACCTATTATTAATGATGGTTTTAATTGTTTAAAAAAAATATTTGCTTCAAATAAATTTAATGTAGCAATATTAACGCATGTAAATTCATTAGACGAGGCAGTTGCTAAAATAAACCATATTAGGAAATATTTTAAAGATGTAACAATAATACCAGTACCAAGGGAAATTTCAAAAACAAAAATATGTTTAAGTAAAGATGCAATTTTAATTGATGATTATTCTGGTAATTTAAAGGAATGGGAATCGGTTGGAGGAATTGGTATTCAATTTTCTCGTGATTTAACTAAAGATAAAGGATTCCCCGTAATTGATAAATTAGATAAAATAATAGATATGTTTTAGGAGGTTGTCATGCGTTTTAATAGTAGTTTAGCAACAATTATATTAGAAAAATTAATAAAATTAGGTATAAGAAAAAATTTTTTTGGTTTTGATGGAACATTTACTCAAGAAGAATTAGACAGCATCACTGAATTAACAATTACAAACTGTGATGGATTAGAAGGATTATCAAACTTAAAAAATTTAAAAACATTAAGAATAATTGGCCCTAATTTATATTCATTTTTTGAAACTACTGATTTAAACAAAATAACTGACTTTGATGAAATAAATTTATTAATAAATTTAGAAAATTTAGAAATAATTTATGATGAAAATATTGGTGTTCTTGATGTATCAAATTTAAAAAAATTAAGATCTTTTAAACTTTTATGTAATTCAAATTTAAAAATAATAAAAGGTTTAGATGACAAAAAAGAATTGGAAAAAGTAATTATTTGTGAATGCCCAATAATTGATTTTGGTAATATTGTTGATTATATTAATAATACACATAATACCCCAATTAATATTTTAGATATTAAGATGTATGTTAATTTATTTTTTGAGCGAAAAATTAGTAATTTACTAAAAGATAGGCATAATACTAATGAATCTAATATTGTATTTGGTGAACATATTTATTTTCACGATGAAATATATACATTAGATATTTATCAAGTCCAAGATTTGTATGTTAAAGCAAAGGAAATAATAAAAAAACTAAAAATTGAAAATCTTGATAAAAACGAACAGATATATGAAGTATACAAATTTGTTATTTCATATCTTTCATATGATTATGATGGATTAGATTATAGAAATAAGAATTATCAAAGATTATTAGAATCTTCTTTGGAAAATAAAAATTATATTTTAAGAAGAATGGCAATTATAAATTCTTCATTTGGAGCCTTGACAACCAAAAAAGTAGTTTGTGATGGTTATGTAAATTTATTCAAATTATTATTAGCTTTTTTAAATATTCCTGCACAAACGGTTATTTGTAAAAAAGATAATTTAACACATGCAGCAGTAAAATATTATTATAATGGTTCTTGGCATTATGCTGATCCAGAAAAAGATCGAGATGTTAAATCTATTAGATATTTTGATTTAACAAGAGAAGAATTTGAAAAAATTTATGAACTTTCACCAAAAGAATATATTGAACAAGTAGATGGAGTAAAAACTTATGAAAAACATTTTAATTGATTTAATTAATAACGGTATTGTCGATAGTTATGTTGATTCTTTGTCTCGTGATAAGATAATAAATATTATAAAAAATATAAAATCGCAATTTCTTTACGATTCATTATTTCACGGATTGCATCATTCGGAAAAAGTTTTATTGTTTTCATATATTTTGGGATCTTATTTTAAATTATCAGCAATTGATTTGCAAATTTTGATTGATGCGGCAGTTTATCATGACATTGGACGAATTGATGAAACAGAAGATGCTTTCCATGGATTAGCATCTGCTAGAAAAATTGATAAAGTAGTTGATAGTCCAATATATCAAGATTCACAAAACTTAGCTATTTTAAAAGCGATTTGTGATGGTCATTCAAGAGATGATAAATGTTTGGATTTAATAGCAGAAGATTATGAAATATCAGAAGAAAATTTGGAACGATATAAAATGTTATTTAAAATATTAAAAGATGCTGATGCTTTAGATAGAACCAGATTTTTGAAAACTAGTATAGCTGTATTAAATGAAAAATATTTAAGATTTCCAATTTCGAAACAATTAATTGAATTAGCTAATTCAATTAATGAAAGTTATCGTATAAAAATGAGTGATATTCATTTTGAACAATTTAAAAACTTTAATGATAGTGAACCAACTATTTTATGCAAACATGGGATAGGCTTTAATTTTTTTAATTTATATAGCATTTTAAAAAATGGTTTACTGTCAAATTATGCAAAATTAAAAAAAGGAATTTTTAATAAACGAAATTTTTATGGATCAAATAATGAGTTATGGATATGTGTAACGACAAAAAACGGAGAAGCAACAAAGAAATTTGTTGATGATTTTATTTCATTAGAAATAATTGTTTCGCATTTGCAAAAAGGTGAAAAAAGGAAATCATTTGCTTTAAGTAATGGTTTACCATTTGATAATGGCTATTACGATGATGAAGGTTTTGTTTTTTATGAAGTTCCAGTAAAGAATATAAAAAAAATAAATATTAATCCCAAAATATTAAATACTACTATCGATAAATTAAATTTTTTGACTGGTTCTGGGAATTTGGATTCTTTAATATCTATAACAAATGATTATTTAAATAATATTAGATTGTTGGGGATTTTTCCAAATATTAATGAATTAGTTGAATTGTTAGGTATGTATAAAAAAGAAGTTATACAATATGAAAAGTTAAGTGTACATGAACAACAAATTAATCAAAAAAACTTTTTTGATAAATGTGATGATTATATTTTTAGACTTAATGAATTAATTCAAAAGTGGATGTTGCAAGTTTTTCAAAAAAGATTTAATAAAGATATTGTAACAGTTAAAGATATTATTGTTGATATTTTAGAAGAATTAGATATTAATTATATTTTAGACAATGATGGATTTATTTTAAATGAAGGAAGGCAAAGATAAATTATGATTTATATATGTTTATTTTTATTAATGATTTACAACATTATGGATATAAAAAAAATATTACATAATTTACAACAAAATAGATATAATGAAGATAATAGATATTTAAAATGGATAGATAAAAATAAAAAAATAGTTTTTATAAGACCAATTTTTTTATTTGTTTTAATATTTTTATTAAGTTATTTTATTGATATAAATATTATTTTAATTATAAGTATATTATTTAATATTTATTTAATAATAAGTTTTAGAAATTATTTAAAAAAAGAACAAGTAAAAAAACCACTTGTTAATACAGCAAGAATAAAAAGATTATGGGCAACTATATTTATTATATATTTTGTTTATTTTTTAATTATTTTTGTTAATTACAATGAGAAATATGTTAATTATTATTTATTGAATTTATATTTAATAATATATTTAAATTATTTCGTTATTTATTTAGCGAATATAATTAATATACCAGTTGAAAAGTATGTTTATTTAAGTTTCAAATGGAAGGCTAACAAAAAACTAAAATCATTATCTAATATGGAAGTTATCGGTATTACCGGTAGTTATGGTAAAACGAGTACAAAAAACTTTTTATATGATATTTTAAATGAAAAATATATCGTTTTTAAAACACCTTTAAATTATAATACGAGTTATGGATTAATAAGAACAATCAATCAATATATTGATAAATATAATGATTATTTTATAGCAGAAATGGGTACACTAAAGAAAAATGATATTAAAACAGAAGCAAGTATTGTTAAACCTAAATATGGTATTTTGACGACGATAGGTACAGCTCATTTAGATTCATTTAAAACAATTGAGAATATTACTAAAGAAAAATTTGCTTTAATTGAATCTTTACCAAGTGATGGTATTGCTATATTAAATAAAGATGATAAAATGCAAGTTAATTATAATATAAAAAATAATTGTAAAGTATGTTGGTATGGTATTGAAAATAAAGATGCTGATGTTGTAGCAAGTGATATAGAATATTCTAGCAATGGAATGAGTTTTAATGTAATTATTGATAATAAAAAATGTCCATTTAAAACTAAAATATTGGGTACTGCTAATATCTATAATATTTTAGCAAGTATTACTTTAGCTAAGGAATTAGGTGTTAGTATTGAACAAATGCAACGAGGAGTATTAAAAATAGTTCCAGTAGAACATAGATTACAATTAAAAAAATATGGGGATATCAATTATATTGATGATGCGTATAATTCAAATCCTATCGGATCTAAAATGGCTTTAGATGTTCTTAACTTAATGCCTGGTAAAAAAATAGTTATAACACCAGGAATGATTGAATTAGCAGATAAACAATATGAATATAATTATAATTTTGGAACATATATTGCTGATGTGGCAGATTTAATTATTTTAGTTGGTGAAAAGCAAACTATACCAATTAAAGAAGGATTAATATCTAAAAAATATGATTTAGATAAGTTAAAAGTAGTAAATGATGTAAAAGATGCTATAGCAATCGCACAAACATATTTTAAAGGTGAAGTATATATATTGTTAGAAAATGATTTACCAGATATTTTTAACGAGAGGTGAAATATGAACTTTAATATAAAAACAGATTCAAGAAAAATAAAAAAAGGAGATATTTTTGTTGCTTTAAAAACCGCTGAAGGTGATGGTCATGATTATATTTTAAAGGCTATCGAAAATGGTGCTAGTAAAATAGTTGCTACACATGGAAAGTATGATGTAGAGACAATTATAGTTGAAGACACGAGAAAATATTTAGAAGAATACTTAATAACAAATTATAAAAAGTATTTAGATGAAATGATAATTATTGGTTTTACTGGTACTAATGGTAAATCAACTTCAGTTAGTTTAATTTATCAAGCACTTAATTTATTAGAAATTCCTACGGCATCTATTGGAACAATTGGCTATTTTACTAAAGAAGGTAAAAAGTGTTATCTTGCTAATACTTCTCCAGATATTTGTGACACATATGAATTAATTATTAATGCATATAACGAAGGTCATAAAGTAGTTGCTTTAGAAGCAAGCAGTCAGGGATTATCAGATAGAAGATTAGAGGGAATCGAATATGATTATGCTATATTTTCTAATTTAACAAGAGATCATTTAGATATTCATAAAACCTTTGAAAATTATGCTTTAGCAAAACAATTAATGTTTAAAAGAGTTAAAAAAGAAGGTAAGGCCATCGTTAATATTGATGATACAAATAGTCACTATTTCTTATTAGATAATAATAATATAACTTTTGGATTTAATAAAAGTGACTATCAAATAACTGATTTTAAAATGAATATTGAAGGAAGTACTTTTACCTATAAACACAATGATAAAAGTGTAAATATTCATACTAAATTATTAGGGGAATACAATGCTTTAAATTTATTACCAATTATTATTATTTTAGAAGATATGAAAGTTAAACAAAATAAAATAGTTGAGATAATTTCTAAATTAGATCCACCAAAAGGAAGAATTGAAAGAATTAAATATAAAACTAATAATATTTATATTGATTATGCTCATACTCCAGATGGCTTAGAAAAGGTTGTAAGTACTATAAAAAGAGTTACTAAAGGTAACACTTACGTTGTATTTTGTTGTCGGGCTAATAGAGATGTTGGTAGAAGAAAAGGTATGATGCAAGCAGCGACTGATTTAGCTAAATATGCCATCGTAACGAATGACCATATTTTTAAAGAAGATCCTTTAAATGTAATTAAGGATATGTTAGAAGGATTAACTAATAAAAATTATGAAATTATCTTAGATCGAAAAAAAGCTATTTATCGTGGTATTGATTTATTAGAAGATAATGATTCATTATTGATATTAGGTCATGGCCACGAAGAAGTATTAATAAACGAAAAACACGAAAAAGTACCATTTATTGAAAAAGATATAATTTTAGATTACATTAAACAAAAATGCAATTAATTTAAAACATTCTCATAAAATATTGTGAGGTGTTTTTTTTATGAATATTAAAGATGATTCAAGAAAAGTAGTAAAAGGTGATATTTTTGTTGCTTTAAAAAAAATTAATGATGGACATAAGTATGTTATTGATGCTATAAAAAATGGCGCTAGTAAAGTAGTGGTTGAAGAAGGAGATTATGATGCTGAAACAATAAAAGTAGCCGATACTCATAAATATTTAGTCGATTATTTATATGATAATTACTACAATAAAATTAAAGATTTAAAACTAATTGGTATGACAGGTACTAATGGTAAAACAACAACTTGTTTTTTACTTTATCAAGCATTAAACAAATTAGGAATTAAGTGTGCTTATATTGGAACAATTGGTTTTTATTTAGATAAAAAAATAAAACCGTTAAATAATACAACGCCTGATATTTTAGAAATATATGAATTGTTATTAGAATGCGTTGATAATAATATTGAATATGTTGTAATGGAATGTAGTAGTCACGCTTTAGATATGCATAGATTAGATAAATTGGAGTTTAAATATGGTATTTTTTCTAATTTAACTATAGACCATTTAGATTATCATAAAACTATTGAAAATTATATTAAAGCGAAACAAAAATTGTTTGATCAAGTAACGATTAAGACATTAGTTAATAGTGATGATGAATATAAAGATTATTTTATTAGAAATAATACGATAACTTATGGATTAAATGGTGATTATAAACTATCAGATATCGACTTAAATAAAAGAACCTTTAAAGTTAATAATATAACTTATAAAACTAATTTAATTGGGAAACATAATATATATAATTTATTAGTTGTAATAGCATTATTAAGTGAATTAAAATTAGATACAAAAGTAGTAGAAGATTTAACTTGTCCACCTGGAAGAATGGATATTGTAAAGAAAGATGATAATTTAATTATAATTGATTATGCTCATACGCCAGATGCAGTTAGTAAAATAATTAATTCAGTTAAAGAATTAAAGCATAATAAAATAATAACGATAATCGGTTGTGGTGGTGATAGAGATAGTTCTAAAAGACCAATTATGAGTAATATATCTTGTTCTAATAGCGATTATGTCATATTTACTAACGATAATCCTAGATGTGAAAATCCTAATAATATTATTAGTGATATGTTACATAATCTTGACAAATTTAATTATGAAATTATTTTAAATAGAGAAAAAGCCATTATAAAGGGTATACAAATGTTAGAAAAAAATGATATACTATTAGTACTAGGAAAAGGACATGAAAATTATCAAATTATAAATGGAGTAAAATATCATTTTGATGATAAAGAAACAGTAATAAAAAATATATAAGTGGAGATGATTATGTGTTAATTTTAGCAAAAGCGGTACTAGCATTTATGATAGGGTTTATATTATCGATTATATTTGGAGTTGTTTTGATACCAATACTTAGAAAAATGAATGTAAAACAATCTGTAAGTATTTTTTTGTCTAAACATAAAGACAAAGAGGGAACTCCAACGATGGGCGGATTAATTTTTATAATTCCTACTATTTTGTCGGTTGTCATATTGTTATTAATGAATAAATTAGAAATGACTTATAATTTAGGAATAGTGATGTTTGTCTTTTTAGCCTATGCCTTATTAGGATTTATCGATGATTATTTAATTATTAAAAGACATAATAATATTGGTTTAAGTGAATTACAAAAATTAATAGGTCAAATATTAATCGCTTTTATATTCTTTATTTTATTTAGAGCTGGTGGTAGAGAGCCAGTATTAGAAATATATACCTTTAATTTAGTAATTCCTTTAGGTAATTTTTATTGGTTATTGATATTACTTATGTTAGTAGCAACTACGAATGCAGTTAATATAACCGATGGTTTAGATGGTTTAGCTGGAGGATTATCAGCAATTGCCTTTTTAGCATTTGGTATGATAGCGTGGGCTTCACTTGGAATAGCAGGTAATGAAGATATTGGTGTTTTTTGCTTTATATTAGTTGGTGCTTTAATAGCATTTTGTTTCTTTAATACTTATCCTGCTAAAGTATTTATGGGTGATACTGGTTCTTTAGCCCTAGGTGGCACATTAGCAGCAGTATCAATAGTATCAAGCCATGAATTAACTTTAATTGTAGTAGCAGGCGTATTTGTAGTTGAAACTCTAGTATGTATTATTCAAAGATTATCAGTTAGATTTATGGGAAAAAGATTATTTTTAATGACTCCTTTACATCATCATTTTGAAAAATTAGGATGGCATGAATTGGATATAGTTAAAACATTTTGGTTTTTTGGAATTGTATTAGCGGCTATTGCAATATTATGGGGAGTTTGGATTTAAAATATAACATAAAAGTTATATTTTTTTCATATATATTTATAAAGGAGGCAATTTATGGACAAGATAGATTCATTAAATAATTTAAATCATAATGTGACAATAAATGAAAGAAAAAACATAATTATAAGTGGGGTTAAAAAAATAGAAAGTTTTGATAATGAAGAATTTTTATTAGAAACAACAATGGGGAATATTGTTATAAAAGGTACAGAATTAGAAATAATTAAATTAGATACTTATCAAGGTACAGTATCAATAAAAGGAACTGTAAATAGTTTAACTTATGATAGTATTAAAAAAGAAGAGGGAGTATTTAGTAAATTATTTAAATGATGACATTAGATATACAAATTAAAACATTTTTAATTTCAATTTTATTTGGATTTATCTTCTCTTTTTTTATCGATTTAATTTATAAACAAAAATTAATAAATATTATATTTTCTTTCATATTTATTATTATTTTTACTTTTCTTTATTTTTTAACATTATTAAAACTAAATAATGCTATCATTCATCCTTATTATATTATTTCTTTTATTATTGGATTTTTTTTACATATTATAATAAAGAAATATATAAAACAAATTGTATTATTTAAAAAAAAGTGATATAATTTTTTAGGAGGATAGGTATGAAGAGAAAAGTTTCAAAAAAATCTAAAAGAAGATTGATGATATTTGGAATCCTTTCTATTATTGCAATAGGGTATTTTTTTGTTACTTTAATTGGTTATACCTATAATTATATTTCTTTAAAAAATGAAGAAAAATCTTTAAAAAATCAATTAGTCACTTTGCAAGATAAAAAGGCTAATTTAAAAATAGAAATTCAAAAGTTAAATGATCCTGAATATGTTGCTAGATATGCTAAGGAAAATTATTTATATTCTGAGGATGGCGAAATTGTATTAAAAATTGAAAATAATACACCAGTTGTAAATAATATTCAAACCAACAATAATTATTATTTGATAATTGGCATTGGTGTTTTATTATTTTTAGTTGTCGTAATTAAAATAAGAAAAAAAGAGAAAAAATAAATTTCTCTTTTTATAATTTAAAATCATTTGTAATATCGTCATTCATATTTTTACCATCATAATAAGTTCTTTCTTTATATTTTGATATGATAGCCACTAAATTACTTGGGAATTTTCTTACTAATTTATTATAATCGGTAATAATATCATTATAATATTTTCTTAAAGCAGTTATTTCGTGTTCACTTTCATTTAGTGAAATATCTATTTTTAATAAAGCATCACTTTCACCTAATTCAGGATAATTTTCTTTATAATAATTAAATTCATTGATAGCTTCATATAATTGACGATCTAAATCGAAATTAGATAATTTTCTACTTCTTAATTTCACTATCAATCCTAAGACATCTTCTTCTGTTTTAATATTACCTTTAATAATACTAATTGATTTATTAAGTAAGTCAAATCTTTTTCTTAATGTAGTATCGATATTAACTTCTACTTCATTTATTCTAATAATAAAACCTTGGAATTTATTATAAGTATTTACATACCAAACTAAAATCAAACAAATAAAAATAATTATTATCAATGTTATAAAAAATACACTCATCTACATTCACCGTACTAATTATAACAAATTTTTTTTAAAATATCAATTACTTGAGTAAAAATCAGGGTCGTAATTTACAGGTTCATCAAATGATATATAATCGACATATATCATTAATAATAATTCCCAAACTCCATTTGTTGGGTCACTTAAAATAATGTGATCACGTCCTGATTGTTCAATTATTCCAGTAAATTCTAAATCGCGCCATTCATTAGAATCAGGAAATGTTTGATGAATTCTAACTTTCTTTCCTTTATTTAATCGCAAAATATTTTCGATATAAGATTGTTCTGGTGGTAAAGCCATTTGTTGATAATTTGTGTTGCTAGGTGGTGTGGGCTTTACATACATTTGACCATTATATTGATTATAATAATTCATAATATTCTCCTCTCATAATAAAATATATTAAAAAACTTTAAAATTATGCTATAATTATAGTGGTGATTAAAATGAAAGTAAAAGTAGGAATATCTAATCGTCATGTTCATTTAAAACAAAGTGATTTGGATATTTTGTTTGGTAAAGATTTAACAGTTAAAAATAAAATAAACCAACCGGGACAATTTGCTTGTAATGAGGTTGTAACTATTAAAACAGATAAATCAGAAATAAACAATGTAAGAGTTTTAGGACCAGTTAGAAATTATACACAAATTGAAATATCTAAAACAGATGCCTATAAATTAGGTTTAAATCCACCTGTTAGAACATCTGGCGATTTAGAAAATAGTGAAGTAGTTATGATAATTGGACCTAATGGTAGTATAAAGACTAATGGCTGTATTATTGCAGATAGACACTTGCATATAACTAATCAAGATAAAGAAAAATATAAAATACCAGATAAAATATTAGTCAAAGTAGATGGTATTAAACCAGGCGTTATCGAAGTAAATGTTAAAGCAAGTGAAGAGGCTTATTTTGAAATTCATTTAGACACCGATGATGCTAATGCTTTTTTACTTAAAAATGATGATGAAGTTGAAATTATGTAATTTTGACTTTTTTTTAATAATAATTTATAATTATTTTAGAGGTGATTCTTGTGACTTTAGAAAATTTAAAACAATTATTATCTAGTTTTGGTTGGGAATATAAAATTATTTATGATGGTATTGTAATATTAAGTGATGGATATGATGTATTAACTAAAAAGCAGATTTATGAAGATACATTTCAATATAAAAATAGTTATTATAAAAGTAAAGAACAAACTATTGTAATTGATGGCGTGGAATGTAAAATATCTTATTTAGAAGATGTAACAAAATATATTGAATTTGTTTTAGCCTTAAAAAAAGATAAAATAACTGGTTTAGCTACTCGAGAAGATTTAGAAGATTATATCGCTAAATTAAGAAAGACAAGTATTTTTGTATTATGTGATATCGATGATTTTAAAAAAGTTAACGATAATTATGGCCATCCAGTAGGTGATCAAGTTTTAAACTTATTAGGCAGTATTATTAAAAAAAATATTCGTGAAAAAGATTTTGCGGGAAGATATGGTGGCGAAGAATTTTTAATTATATTTGATACGGATAATATCGAATCAGTAAAATTAAGAGTTGATAAAATCAATCATGATTTTAATAGTCAAACTGAAAATTTAAATTTATCTTTTTCAGCGGGAATATCTTTATATGATGGTAGTAAAAGAATAACTGAAACAATTAAAGAAGCCGATGTAGCTTTATATTATGTAAAAAGAAATGGTAAAAATAATAGTGCTATATATAATAAAGAAATGGAAGAAAATTTTACAAAATAAAAAGAGAATTAATCTCTTTTTAAATTTTCATACCAATTTTTGATATATTCTTTACCACTATTAAATACATTACTACCAACTTCACCGATAATTTCAATTGCTTCTTTAGTATAATCGATTATTTCATCTTTAGCATTTATGATAGCATTATAATTATCTTCACCTAATTTTTCTTTAGAAAATTCACTTAAATTATCAGCGCCTTTTTTTATTAATTCACTAGCTTTATTAAAAGCTTTTTTTGTGGTATCAGAAATACTATCTTTATAATTAGGAAATTTATTTTCAATTTTATTATCAATTTTGCTAGCAATTTCTAATACCTTTTGTTTACCAGAATCTGTTAATTCATCAAAAGTAACGCCATTTATTTCACTATCATAAAATATGAAATCGACTATCGTAATAAAAGTTCCCTTAACTTTATCTTTAGCGTTAGATACACTTTCACTATTTAATATTGTATCAACTTCCTTTTCAATGTCGTTGAAGGTTGCAATAGCAGTTTCATCATTTTGACTATATATTGTAATCTCTTCATTTTCATTATATTCTTCTTTTGATGAAATATTAAATTCTGGTTGTTCATCATTAGACGTCGTTATTTCTTCATTTGTTATTTCATTATTTTTTTCATAAGTTTTATTTAGACTAGTATCAGTTTTTGAACAGCCAGAAATTGTTACAATAATAAAACCAGACAATAAAATACAAACAATTTTTTTATGATTAACTAATTTAAAATTCATAATATCAACTCCTCTAAAATATTATAGCATTTTAGTAAAAAAAAGCAAATCTGTGATATAATTAATAAAGGTGATTAAAGTGAAAAAAGTTATTATTGATGGTAATGAAGCATGTAGTAATATTGCATATTTATTTACGGAAGCAGCTGGAATTTATCCGATTACACCTTCTAGTCCAATGGCTGAGCATATCGATGAATGGTCTAATAAAGGTATGACTAATATCTTTGGTGATAAGGTAAAAGTAATTGAAATGCAAAGTGAAGCCGGGGCTAGCGGCTTAGTTCACGGCTTACTTAGAGCAGGCGTTTTAACGACTACTTTTACAGCGAGTCAAGGATTGTTATTAATGATACCTAATATGTATAAAATAGCCGGGGAAATGTTACCTTGTGTTATGCACGTAGCAGCCCGCAGTTTATCGACTCATGCCTTATCTATTTTAGGTGATCATCAAGATATATATGCTACTAGAGCAACAGGATTTAATATGCTAGCATCTTCTAATGTAAATGATACTAATTTCTTAGGAGCTGTAGCCCATTTAGCAGCTATTGAATCTAGTTTACCATTTATGCATTTCTTTGATGGTTTTAGAACTAGTCACGAATTACAAAAAATAAATATTTTAGAAAGTGATGATGTTAAAGATTTAATTAATTATGATAAATTAAATGAGTTTAGAAATAAATCAATCAATATTAATAATCCTAAAACTTATGGAACAAGTGAAAGTGATGATGTTTACTTCCAAGCAACAGAAATAAGAAATAAATATTATGATAAAGTTCCAGATATCGTTAATAGTTATATGGAAAAAATCAATAAAATAACTAATAGTGATTATAAACCATTTAATTATTATGGTAGTAATAAAGCAAAAAAAGTTATCGTCGCAATGGGTTCCGTTTGTGAAACAATTAAAGAAGTAATCGATGATTTAAAAGAATACGGGTTAATAGAAGTCCATTTATATCGTCCTTTTTCTAGTAAATATTTCTTAGATGTTTTACCAGATACAGTTGAAAGTATTGCGGTATTAGATCGAACTAAAGAATTTAATAATGAGCCTTTATATTTAGATGTTATTAATGTATTAAAAGATAAAAATATTAAAGTAGTAGGAGGTAGATATGGATTATCTAGTAAAAATACGACACCTCGTCAAATAAAAGCAGTATACGATATGTTAGATAATCCAACTCATAATTTTACAATCGGTATAAATGATGATGTAACTAATTTAAGTTTAAAAGAAACAGATTATAAATTAGACAATAGTTTAGAAATGTTGGTCTATGGTTATGGTTCTGACGGTATGGTTAGTGCTTCTAAATCGTTAATAAAATTGATTGGTAAAAATACGGATAAATATGTTCAAGGATATTTTCAATATGATTCTAAAAAATCAGGAGGAGTTACTAATTGTCATTTAAGATTTAGTAATAATAAAATTAGATCAACTTATTATGTTGAACATCCATCTTTAATGGTAGTTACTAAAGATACTTATTTAAATGATTATGAAATATTAAATAAGATTAAGGATAATGGTATCTTTGTTTTAAATACCGTTAAAACGGAAAAAGAAGTAATTGATTTTTTACCTAATGATGTTAAATATATTATAAAAAATAGAAATATTAAATTCTATATTATTAATGCTTATGAATTAGCTAGTAAAGCAGGTATAAAAAATAAAATAAGTACGATTATGGAAGTTGTAATGTTACATTTAACTAATTTTTTAAATGATGATATTATTAAACAACTAAAAGATGATATTAGAAATAGATTTGGATTAAAGAGTGAAGAAATAGTTGAATCTAATATATATACTATCGATAATGCTATCAAATATTTAAAAGAGATTAAATTAGATGATAATTATGAAGATGTAAAAAGACCAAATTATATCGATGTTTATTTAGCGATGCGTCATCGTAAAGGTGATGAGTTAAAAGTATCTAGTTTTGAAAATATGCCTGATGGGACATTTAATGCTGGTACTAGTAAAGATGAAAAAAGATGTGTTTCTGATTTTGTACCTTTTTGGATAAGTAGTAATTGCATTAAATGTAATATGTGTTCGTTTGTCTGTCCTCACGGCGTAATTAGACCTTTTCAATTATCTGATGAAGAATATAATAATGCTCCCGATTATATTAAAGAAAGATGTATCGATAAATATATAATTGGTATTAGTGTTAAAGATTGTACAGGATGTGGCTTATGTATTAAATCTTGTATGTCTAAAGAAAAATCATTAGAGTTTAAAGAATTAATTGATGTTATAGAAGAACAAAAAGTATTTGATTATTTATCTAAAAATATAACTTGTAAAGAAACTAATTTAAACAATGTTAAAAATACCCAATTTAAACAACCTAAATTTGAATTTAGTGGGGCTTGTGCCGGATGTGGGGAAACACCTTATATTAAATTGTTAACACAATTATTTGGTGATAGTATGGTAATTGCTAATGCAACTGGTTGTTCATCAATATATGGGGCTAGTGCGCCTTCAACACCTTATAGTATACCTTGGGCTAGTTCATTATTTGAAGATAATGCTGAATATGGTTTTGGATTTTTACAGGCTGATAAAATAATGAAACAAAAAATAGTTAATATTATGAGTAAATATAAAGAATTTGATGAATATATTAACAATATCAATGATTATAACATAACTAAAAAATATTATGATAGTATCGATTTTAATAAATATAAAGAATTGTTACCTTATAAAGATTATATCGTTAAAAGAAGTATTTGGGCTATCGGTGGTGATGGTTGGGCATACGATATTGGCTTTTCTGGGATTGATCACGTTTTGGCTAGTGGTGAAAATATTAAAATATTAGTTCTTGATACGCAAGTATACTCTAATACTGGTGGTCAAGCAAGCAAAGCGACACCAAAAGGTAGCGTGGCTTTATTTGCAAGTGCTGGTAAACAAACTAATAAAAAAGATTTAGCAAGAATGATGATGACTTATCCTGATGTTTATGTCGCTCAAGTATCATTAGGTGCTAATCCAATGCAATTAATTAAAGCATTTAATGAGGCTAATAACTATAATGGTCCAGCTATTATAATCGCTTATGCACCTTGTATATCACATGGTATTAAAGGTGGTATGATTAATAGTATTGATATGGAAAAAGATGCAGTTAAATGTGGTTATTTTCCAATCTTTAGAAGAAATCCAGAAACTAAATTTAGTTTAGATTGTAATTCTGACTTTAACTTATATGAAGAATTTTTAACTAAACAAACGCGATATACAATGTTAGATAAAGTAAATGATGAAGCTAAAGAATTATTACAATTAAATAAAGAAAATGCTATTAAAACTTATGAGTATTATAAAAAGTTAAACGATGAAGTTTAACTTTTTAATTATGCTGCTTTATTTAATGTTCTTAATTCTCTAGCGCTCATTCTTACTGTTTGTCCATTATCTAATGTTACTTTTTGTAAATTTGGTTTTCTTGTATGTTTAGTAGCTTTACAAGAATGAGATCTTAAATTACCAGTTAAAGGTTTTTTGCTTGTTATTTTTTTAGCCATAATATTCCTCCTTGTTTTCTTCGCTACTACATTTTACTATAATATTTTAAATAAGTCAAATAAATTCTTTAAAAAATATACAAAATATAGTAAAATATTTATGGGTGATATTATGGGACCACTTTATATAAAGACAGATAATAGTTTATTAAGTAGTTTGATTAAAATCGATGATTTAATAAATTATGCTTTAAAAAACAATATAAAAGTTTTAACTATTACTGATGATTCAATGTATGGTTGTTTAGAATTTTATATGAAGTGTAAAAAAAATAATATAAAACCAATCATTGGATTAGAAATAAATAATATTGTTTTATATGCCATCAATTATAATGGTTATACAAACTTAATTAAATTAAGTACAATAAATTCAAAAGAAAAAGTAGATATAAAAGACTTAATCAAATATAGCGATGACTTAATATGTATTGTACCTTATAGTAATTTAGATAAATATGACGATTACAAATTTTATAAATATTTATATAAAGGTTATACTAGTTTAGATGAAAGAAGAAGTTTAACTGGTAAAATAGTTTATTTAAATGAGATTTTATATTTAGAAGAAAACGATAAAGAATATTTAAAATATTTATATGCAATAAAAAAAGGGATAAGCATTAATGAAATTAATTTAAACAAACACGATAATCATTTATTAAGTTATCAATTGTATGTTGATGATTGTAATGAAGAAATAATAGAATTATGTAATTTAGAATTACCTTTGAAACAAGACTTATTACCTATATATAAATGTCCTAATAATTTAGATAGTTATTCTTATTTAAAACAATTAGTTATAAATGGATTAAAAAAAGTATTTGGTGATAAAGTAAATAAAATATATTTAGAGAGATTAAAATATGAATTAAACATTATAAATAAGATGGGTTTTTGTAATTATTTTTTAATTGTTTGGGATTATGTTAAATATGCTAAAGATAATAATATATTAGTAGGATTAAGAGGAAGTGCTGCCGGTTCTTTAGTTTCTTTTTGCCTAGGAATAACAACAATTGATCCAATTAAATATAATTTATTATTTGAAAGATTTTTAAATCCTGAACGTATTAGTATGCCTGATATTGATATCGATTTTGAATTTACAAAAAGGGATGAAGTTATAAATTATTGTATTGATAAGTACGGTATTAAAAGAGTAGCGCCGATTATTACATTTGGAACTTTAGGTAGTAAACAAGTATTAAGAGATGTTGGTAAGATATTAAATATTGATTCTAATATAGTTGATAGTTTTGTTAGATTGATCGACGCAAAATTAAGTTTATATGATAATTATCCAAAGATAAAAAAATATTTAAATGATGATTTAAAAAAATTATATAAAATATCTTTA
The DNA here is from genome assembly GCA_944372275.1 of uncultured Bacilli bacterium. Lineage (GTDB taxonomy): Bacteria > Bacillota_I > Bacilli_A > RF39 > UBA660 > Faecisoma. The sequence goes on along the minus strand of CALVYO010000003.1, from coordinate 7,531 downwards.
AAATTAGAAGGATTAAAAAGGCATACTTCTGTTCATGCAGCGGGTGTAGTGATGTCTAGATATGATTTAGATGAAATCATTCCTTTAACTTATCACGATAATTTATATATAACTAGTTATTCTATGGAATATCTAGAAGATATAGGTTTATTAAAAATGGATTTTTTAGCTTTAAAAAATTTGACTTTAATAAATAACATTTTAAAAGAAATTAATTTAAAATTTGATGATATACCACTTAATGATGATAAGGCTATCGATATATTTAATAAGACTGATACGATAGGCATTTTTCAATTTGAATCAAGTGGAATGATCAATTTTATCAATAAATTTAAAATAACTAATTTTGATGATATCGTAGCGGCTATTGCTTTATTTAGACCAGGTCCAATGAATAACATCGATAGTTATATTAAAAGAAAAAATAATATTGAAAAAATAGATTATATTACTGATAGTTTAATACCGATATTAAAAAGTACTTATGGTATTATTATTTATCAAGAACAAATAATGCAGATAGCCAATGTAATGGCTAATTATTCTTTAGCGGAAGCCGATTTATTAAGAAAAGCGATGAGTAAAAAGAAAGAAGATATATTATTAAAAGAGAAAGATAAATTTATTAATCAAAGTATTTCTAATGGTTATAGTAAAGATGTAGCCACTAAAATATATGATTTAATTTTAAAATTTGCTTCATATGGATTTAATAAGGCTCATTCTGTATCTTATGCAATGATTGCTTATAAAATGGCTTATTTAAAGGCTCATTATTATAAAATATTTATGAAAAATTTATTATCGATGGTAATAGGTAGTGAAATAAAAACAAGAGAATATATTAATGTTTGTAAAGTTAATGTTTTAAAACCTGATATTAATATAAGTGGCTTAGATTATATGATATATAATGACAATATAGTTTATCCTTTAACAAATATTAAAAGCATTGGTAATGCTATAGCATCTGCGATAATCGGTGAAAGAAATAAACATAAATATGAAGATATATTTGATTTTGTAACTCGTAATAAATTAAATAAAAATATTTTAGAAATATTAAATAAAGCTGGTTGTTTTGAACAATTTATTAACCAAAAAACATTTGATAACAATATTGATGTAATAATTAATTATAGTGAATTAGGTGGGTTATTAGAAGAATCTTTAAAACCACAATTAATTAATATGCAAGAATATAGTAAACAAGAATTATTAAAAAGAGAATTAGATGCTTTTGGTACTTATTTAAGTGGACATCCGGTAAGTAATTTAAAAAAGAAATATAGAGCAATTAATTTAATAGATATAAGTAAATATTATGACAAAAAAGTAATAGCGATTATTTTAGTTGAAAAAGTAAAAAAAGTTAAAACTAAAAACAATAAAGATATGTATTTTATAACTGGTAGTGATGAAACAAATAATTTAGAATTTATTTTGTTTTCTGATGAAATTTATGATATAATTATAGGTAGTGTATATATAGTAGAAGGTAGAGTTGAAAAAAGATTTGATAAATATCAAATCATAATCAATAGAATAAAGAAGGTGGAATATGAAAAATAAAGGTTTTACATTAGCGGAATTATTAGGAGTTTTAATTGTTTTAGCAGTTATAGCATTAATATCAATCACATCTATTACTAATATAATGAAAGAAAATAAAGAAAATTTATATAATATTCAAATTGATAACATTATAGTAGGTGCGAAAAATTGGGCTAGTAGTCATGTTTTTGAAATGCCAGAAAATGACGGCGAATCAATTACTTTAACTTTAGAACAATTAAAACAAGCAGGATTTGTTGAAGATGATATAACTAATCCTAAGACCAATGAATTATTTAGTAATGATATGCAAGTTAAAATTACTAAAATTGATAACAATTATAAATATGAAGTTATCGAATAAAATATAATGAGGTGATTTATGAATATTTTAGATATAATAATTATAATTTTTATATTATTTGGAGCAGTTTTAGGATTTAAACGTGGTTTTACTAAAGAAGTAGTCGAGGCATTAGGTTTTATAGTTGTCGTAATAATTGCTTATTTTTTAAAAAATCCTTTATCTGTAATTATGTATGAATATTTACCATTCTTTAAGATTGGATTATTAAAGAATGTCGAAATATTAAATATATTAGTTTATGAAGGTTTAGCATTTGTAATATGTATTATTTTATTATCTATTGTGTTAAAAGTATTATTAACGATAACATCAGTTTTAGAAAAAATAATAAATGCAACTATTATCCTTAGTTTACCATCTAAAATAGCAGGAGCAATAGTAGGTATTCTATATCATTATGTATTTGTATTTATTGCTTTATATGTAATTTCATTAACTGTTTATGATGTCGATTTTATCGATAATTCAAAATATAAAGATAAAATATTAGATAAAACACCAATATTATCTAATTTTGCTGATAAAAGTGTCAGTGTAATAAATGAATTTATAACTTTAAAAGATAACTATAGTGATAAAAATATTAGTGAAAGTGAATTTAATTATCAAGCAATAGAACTATTTTTAAAATATGAAATAATAACGCCAGAATCACTAAAAAAATTAATTGATGAAGGTAAAATTGATACTTTTGATAATTATGGAGATTTAATAAGAACATATGGAGGAGAATAAAATGGAAATTAAAAATGAAAATGAATTTAATGAAACAATTAATAGTGAATATGCTTTAGTAGACTTTTTTGCGACGTGGTGTGGACCTTGTAAAATGATGGGACCAGTATTAGAAAATGTTTCATCTAATCGTGATAATATTAAAATTATAAAAGTTGATGTCGATAAATTTGAATCATTAGCAAGAACTTATGGAGTAATGTCTATTCCCACTCTTATTTTATTTAAAAAAGGACAAATAGTCGATAAAAAAGTAGGCTTTTTAGCTGAACCTTTATTAAATGAGTGGATAGATAATAATCGATAAAATGCAAAGATATTTTTCCAAATTAAAAAAAGATAATATATTAATTCTTTCTAAAGATGATTTATATCATATTAAAACTGTTATGCGGATGAAAGAAGATTATATTGAGGTTGTTTATCAAAATAAATTACACATTTGTAAATTAGACAAAGATTATAATGCGGTAATTGAAAAAATAATTGAAGAAAAAAAAGAAAAAAAACATAAATATGTTTTATGCGTTCCACTTTTACAAGAACAAAAAATGTCTTTTGTTTTACAAAAGGCAACAGAATTAGGTGTCGATGAAATAGTTCCTATTTTAACTAATAGGAGTATGGTTAAAATAGATGGTAAAGAAAATAAAAAAATAGAAAGATGGAATAAAATTTGTAAAGAAGCAAGTGAACAATCTAAAAGATTAGATATTCCAGTTATTTCTAATATAAAAAAAATCGAACAATTAAATTATGATGGTTTAAAGATAGTTTGTAGTACAAGAGAAAAAGATAATACCATAAAAAAAGTATTAAAAAATAATTTAAAATGTGGTACAATTATTATGTTAATTGGTCCAGTGGGTGGATTGACGATTGAAGAAGAGGATAAATTAGTTGATTTGGGATTTAAACTAGTAACATTAGGTAATAATATCTTACGCGTTGAAACTGTTCCGATTTACTTATTAAGTGTTTTAAATTATGAATTGATGGAGTGATGTATATGGATATAATTTTAGAAAATATAATGCAATATAAATATGTTTTTATTATAGCTTTTTCTTTAATTTTATTGATTGTAATTTTATTAATTATATTGAAACCTAAAAAAATTAAACCAATTGAAACAACGATCGATGATGTTAAAGAAGAAAAATCTGATATTGAAAAAGTTATTGAGGCATTAGAAGAAAATAAAGAAGAAAGAGTTATGACTACTTTTGAAGAAGAGCAAGAGGCCAATGCAATAATTAGTTATCAAGAATTAGTTAAAGCAGTTCAAGAAAAAAAATTACAAAGTGTTGAGCCAATCAAAAAAGAAGAACCTCAAGTTTTACAAGAATTAATAAATATTGAAGAAATTGAACAACCAGAAATAAAGGACAATTTAGAAATTAAGATTGACGAAGAACCACAAAAAGAAACAAAGTTTAAAAATAGTGAATTTATATCACCTGTGTTTGGCAAAGATAATAATGATAAATTTTTAAAAGATTTAAAGGATTTTAGAAATAATTTATGAAATATTATATAATTAATTTAGGATGTAAAGTAAACGCTTATGAAGCAAAAGTTATGAGTGATTTACTTGATAATAATGGTTATGTTAAAGGAAGTATTGATGATGCAGATATATACATTGTCAATACTTGTTTTGTCACTAATGTTGCTGAGCACAAATCTTTTCAAATGATTCACAAAGTTATTAAAAGAAGTCATAAATTAGTTATAGTTTGTGGTTGTTTACCCCAAATGAAATCTCAAGAAGTATTAGATATTGATGGTGTTGATATTGTATTAGGTAATAAAGATAAAACTAAAATAATCGATTATATCAATAATTATAAAGAAAAAATTAGTAAAATTTATGATTTATCTAATACTACATTTGAAAATATGCAGTTAAATAACTTCGATAAAACAAGGGCTTTTGTTAAAATTCAAGATGGTTGTAATAATTTTTGCTCATATTGTATAATACCATATACGAGAGGTAATATAAGAAGTAAAAAAAGAGAAGATGTTTTAACTGAAATAAATAATTTAGTTAAAAATGGTCATAAAGAAGTCGTTTTAACTGGAATTCACACCGGTAGTTATCAAGATGGTGATTATGATTTTGCTGATTTATTAAGTGATATTGTTAAAATAAAAGATTTAAAAAGATTAAGAATATCTTCAATTGAAATTACTGAAATAAATAACCGTGTAATGGATATAATAAATAATAATGATGTATTAGTCGATCATATGCACATTCCTTTACAATCAGGTTCTAATGAAATATTAAAACTTATGAATAGAAAATACGATATTAATTATTTTATAGATAAAATTAATAAATTAAGAAGTATTAGACCTAATATGTCTATTACAACTGATGTTATAGTTGGTTTTCCTAATGAAACTGCTGATTTATTTGAAGAAACAATTTCAAATATTAAAAAAATTAATTTTTCTAAACTTCATGTTTTTCCATACTCATTAAGAGAAGGTACTAAAGCAAGTTTAATAGATAATCAAATAGATAATGTTACCAAAAAAGAAAGAGCCCATATTTTACTTAATTTATCTAAAGATTTAGAACTTGCTTATATGAATAAATTTATAAATAAAACTATAGAATTTATTCCTGAAACATATAAAGATGGTTATTTATATGGTCATACCGGTAATTATTTAAGTATAAAATTAAAAGGAAATAAAGACTTAATTAATAAAATTGTGAATATTAAAATAGTAAATATAGAGTATCCATATTGTATAGGTATTGTAAATGAGTGATTGACATTAAATGTTATATATAATATACTTTAAATAGGGTGATAATTATGAAAAGATATTCATTACAAAGAAAGAGTTATATCGAAGTTATAAGCGATAATTTTTCTGAAACATTAAAAAGTTTTGGTGGTTTTGTCGGCTGTTTGGTTGGAACAGGTATAACTTGGGGGATTATAAGAAATATGGATATTGCTGGTAAAATATCATCTAATGATGAAGTAAATATGGTACCAGGTATTTTTGCTCTTTGTGCTGTATTTTTTGCTAAGCAAATGTATAAAAATTTTAAAGAAGAAAGAGAAAGAGTACATCAATTGGCTTTAGAAATTGAAAAAGAAAAAAATATTAAAAAACAAGAATATAAAAAATCTATGTCTGATTTTATTACTCCAGATCAAATGTCACAATTAAGGGTACAAAAATTATTTGATGCAGATGAAAAAGTAGTTGAATTAAAAAAATATCGTGATATTTTAGTTAGTGATAAACAAGAAAATAATGGTGCAACTCAAGGAAAAAGAAAATCACTAAATAATGGTATATTTAGCCCTAATGATACTTATTAAGTAATTTAAAATTAATAGAAATATATAATTTATTTATGACAGGAGATATAATTATGGAAAATTTAAAAAATTTAAAACGAGGTTTTACTTCAATGCTGTCAACTTAAGGAATATAAAAATAACTGATAAGATATTGAAAATAAAAGGAAAATAAAGAAATAACAAGATTATAAAAATTGATAATAATTTTATATAAAAAAATGATTAATATGTTAATTTTTAATATAAATTAATAAAAACACACATTCAAAATTATTTGATGAATATCTTTGGATTTTAAAATAGTTTCAAAATAACTAGGAGGATTATATGAAAAAAGTATTGAAAAATAAAGGAAAAAGTCTTAAGTTGACAACATTGGCCTTTACTTTAATAGAATTATTGGCAGTAATTATCATTTTGGCTATTGTGGCTTTAATAGCAACGCCAATAATATTAGATGTAGTAGAAGATGCAAGAAAAAGTGCCGGACTATCCGAAGCAAATATGATATATAGTGGAATAAATAACTATTGTGCAACAGAAGAAATAAAAGTACAAATGAATAGTAGTTATACAGCAATATGTAAAAGTGGAATGTTGACAACAGATGTAGAAAAAATGGTAAACTTAGGAAATGCCGAAGTATTGGAAATAGAATATAGTGATAAATTAACTTGGCTAAAAGTAAAAAGTAATGGCCATACATATAGTTTACAAGATAATGCAATGGTCGAAGGAAATTTAGATAAACCAGAAGCAAAATATGCAGTAGGAGATTTATTAAAAGTTCAAGTAAGTGATAGTGAAACGCAAAATATCTATGTATTAGAAGTAAATGATAGTGAAACGCAAAATATCTATGTATTAGAAGTAAATGGTGATGAAATAGTAGGAATACTAGATAGAAACTTACCAGGCGGAACAGTAGCGTGGATAAGTACAAGCGATTATAATAGTGCAGGAGGAAATTGGGCAAGTGATTCAAGTGAAGTAAAAAATCAAAATTTATATGAATTTGGACCAGTAACAGCATTGGCAGCAATGAATGAAAGAACAAGTAGTTGGAATAAGGTAAATAAAATAGAGATGCCAGAAGCAGAAGAAATGTTGAAACTAACAGAATATTATAAAGAATTAGAGTCAAGCGGAGAAACAGCAAATTGGGAAAGTAAATATTTTACAAATTTATATGAATTATTTTCTACGAATGAAAGCATTAAAACTTGTAGTAGTGGAAGCGAATGTCGAGAAGCAATAATAGCAGCAGGAGGAGAAAAGTATTTACTGCCAGAATGGGCAACAATAAATTTAGATACAACAGGAGATAGCAGTGCAGGACGGGGATATTGGACAAGTACACCAATTGCGTATCCTAATGTGTTTTCCGGCCCTGATTACGCGTGGGGCGTGTTTGACCTCGGCTTCCTCATCAGCGACGGCGTGGATAGCTCTGTCTACGTTGGCGTGCGCCCAGTTATCCATATCTATGAATCTAACATCCTTTCTAAATTAGAGGCACCAGAGTACGTAAACC
>CALVYO010000002.1 GCA_944372275.1 uncultured Bacilli bacterium | reverse complement strand
AAAAAGTCATAAAATTCTTTAAATTTATGACTTTTTAACTTTGACATTTTTATGATTTTCTATTTTAACATTTACAACAATAAAAGGAGAGTGGATAAGAGTAGAAGATAATTTATAGGGATAATGCTGTAGTGTTGTGTCTAACCCTGATAACGCGTGGAACGTGAATGACAACGGCAACCTCAACAACGGCAACAACGTCAATAACTCTGACAACGCGGGTGTTCGCCCAGCTTTCTATAAAACTAAGTATATATAGAGTGATTTATAAATAAGAAGATATAGAAAACAAGCGTTATTCCTTGTTAGAAATAACTAAAAATAGAAGATATAGTATAAAGTAGTACTAGTAAAGAAATTGAAAATTCTACTTTTGTTGACCTATATTAATTAATTTATTTTATGAAGAAGGAGAGAAGAAGTATGAAGAAAAAAGAAAAAGGTTTTACTTTGATAGAATTATTAGCAGTTATTATTATACTTGCTATAGTAGCCTTAATAGCAACGCCAATAATATTAGATGTAGTAGAAGATGCAAGAAAGAGTGCTGGACTATCCGAAGCAAATATGATATATAGCGGAATAAATAACTATTGTGCAACAGAAGAAATAAAAGTCCAAATGAATAGTAGTTATACAGCAATATGTAAAAGTGGAATGTTAACAACAGATGTAGAAAAAATGGTAAACTTAGGAAATGCCGAAGTATTGGAAATAGAATATAGTGATAAATTAACTTGGCTAAAAGTAAAAAGTAATGGTCATATCTATAGTTTACAAGATAATGCAATGGTAGAAGGGGATTTAGACAAACCAGAAGCAAAATATGCAGTAGGAGATTTATTAAAAGTTCAAATAAGTGATAGTGAAACACAAAATATCTATGTATTAGAAGTAAATGGAAATGAAATAGTAGGAATACTAGATAGAAATTTACCAGGCGGAACAGTAGCGTGGATAAGTGAAGAAGATTACTATACAGCAACTGGTAGTGATATAAATAATGATTATAGTAATAATCCTGAACAATTAAATCAAAATTTATATACATATGGAGCTGTGACAGCAAATAAAGCATTAAATGAAAGAACAAGTAGTTGGAACAAAGTAACAAAGAAATATTTACCAGAAGCAGAGGAAATGTTAAAACTAACAGAATATTACAAAGAATTAGAGTCAAGCGGGGAGACATCGAATTGGGAAAGCAAATATTTTACAGAATTTAACGCATTAGTTATGGAAAATGAAAGCATTCAAACTTGTAGTAGTGGGAGTGAATGTAGAGAAGCAATAACAGCAGCAGGAGGAGCAAAATATTTATTACCAGAATGGGCAACCATAAATTTAGAAACCACTGGAGATAGTAGTGCAGGATTTGGATATTGGACAAAAACACCAGCAAACTTGAGTGTTGTGTCTAGCCCTGCTCGCGCGTGGGGCGTGGATGGCGGCGGCAACCTCGACAACGGCCTTCGTCGCTGGCTCTGACCGCGCGGGTGTTCGCCCAGTTATCCATATCTATGAATCTAACATCCTTTCTAAATTAGAGGCACCAGAGTACGTAAACCCAGACGATGTCGTTGGAGCAAGTTAGTAAAGGATACTAATTGCGTAAAATCCCGAAGGGATTTATAAGCCGCACGCGAAGTCGTGTGGCCAAAGAGGGGCAAGAAGGTATAGTAAACACTTGTGGTGATATAAGGCTAAAAGAAAGTAAAACAAATAAAGACACCAGTATTCGATTGAATATCGAATACTGGTGTTAAATTTAAAAAAAGCAAATTAAATTGCTTTTTTAATTTCCATAATTACAGGTAAGATAACAGGATTTCTTCCTGTTTTTTCATATATATAATTAGATAATTCAGAAATAATAACTGATTTCAATTCAGAAACATTTTTATTTTGAACGACATTTTTAGTTTTATTTTCTAAATCGTGTAATAATTCCATATTATCATTAACTAATACAAAACCACGAGTAGTAATATTTGGATTAACAATCAACTTATTATTTTGAACTGGTAATGTAATAATTACAATACCATCTTGACTCATTGATTTTCTTTCTTTCATAACGATATTATTCATATCGCCAATCTTATTACCATCAACATATAAATTACCTGCATCTATTTTCTCTCCTAAACTAACATGATCATTTTTTAAATTCAAGACATCACCATTACTTAAAATAAAAGTATTTTGTTTAGGAATATCGCACATAATGCCTATATCGGAATGTTTTTTAAGCATGCGATATTCACCATGAATAGGCATTAAATATTTTGGTTTAATTAATCTAATCATAAGTTTTAGTTCTTCTTCGTTAGCGTGTCCTGAAGTATGGACATCGGATAATGAAGTATTAGTATATACTTTAACGCCTTTTAAGTATAATTTATTAATTGTTCTTGATATACTTACAGCATTACCAGGAATCGCCGAAGAAGAAAATACAACAGTATCATTACCTTTTAATTTTATTTGTTTATGGGTACCATTAGCTATTCTACTTAAGGCTGCTAATGGCTCGCCTTGCGAACCAGTACATAGTAAGCATACTTTATGATCGGGCATACTATTTGCTTCTTCTGGTGTAATAAATATTTCTTTATTTTTAATATATCCACCTTCAATAGATATTTCAATATTATTATTCATACTTCGTCCAAATATAGCAATTTTACGATTATTTCTTTTACAAGTATCAACAATATGTTTAAGTCTATATATATTAGAAGCAAAAGTTGCTATAATGATACGACCGTGATGTTTTTTAAATATATCAGATAATGCTTCATCAACTTTTGACTCACTTATTGAAAATCCTTCACTCAAAGCGTTTGTACTTTCACTTAATAATAATGTAACACCTTTTTTACCTATTTCTGCCATTTTATGAATATTTGCCATAGGGCCAATTGGTGTTAAATCGAATTTAAAATCTCCTGTTTCAACTATCGTACCATTTGGTGTATGAATACATATACCGTGACTATCAGGAATAGAATGGGTTGTCATAAAGAATTCAACCATTAAGTGTTTAAATTTTATCTTTGATTTTTCATTATAAACGAATAAATTTTTATATTGAATATTTCGCTCTTCTAATTTTTTCTTAATTAAACCAATTGCTTGATTAGGGGCATAAATAAAAGGTATATTTACATTTTGTAATAAAAATGGAATGGCTCCAATATGATCTTCATGACCATGAGTTATAAATAGTGCTTTTATTTTTCTTTCATTTTTCTTTAAAAATGTAAAGTCGGGAATAATATAATCAACGCCCATAACATCGTCAGGAAATGTTACACCAGCATCTATTATGATTATTTCATTTTCATGCATTACACAATACATATTTTTTCCAACCTCACCTAAACCACCTAACGCAAAAACTTTAGTTGCACTTTCTTTAAACATTTTTTCCTCCTTTCTTTAGAATTTGACTACATAATTATACATTGTTTATTAATATTTGTCAAAAAGTTAGGCATAATTATTTTTTTATGTTATAATTTTATAAAGGTGATACATATGGGATTATTTGACAAATTTAAAAATATATTTAATAACAAAAAAGAAGCCGATGCTTATTCTGTAGGATTACAAAAAACAAGTAAAGAATTTGTTAATAAAATTAATTTATTAAGTAATAAATATAAAAAGGTAAATGAAGAATATTTTGAAGAATTAGAGGAAATATTTATTATGGCTGATATCGGTGTTGATACCGTTATGAAATTTATCGATAAGTTAAAAAAAAGAGTCAAAAAAGAAAATATTGTTGATTCTAAAGATTTAATGGATATTATTATTGATGAAATGTTTATTATATATGTTAATAATGATATTATTGTTAATAAAATTAATTATGTTGAAGATGGACCAACTGTTATATTATTTGTTGGAGTTAATGGTGTAGGCAAAACTACTAGTATCGGTAAAATTGCTTATAAACTTAAAAATCAAGGTAAAAAAGTATTATTAATAGCGGGTGATACTTTTAGAGCAGGAGCAGTAGAACAAATAATTGAATGGGGGAATAGGACTAATTGTGATGTAGTTTATAGTGATAATAAAGATGCTTCTAGTGTTATATATGATGGATTAGAGAAAGCAAAGAGCGAAAATTATGATGTAGTATTAATTGATACAGCAGGAAGATTACAAAATAAAGTTAATTTAATGAATGAGTTAGATAAAATAAATAAAGTAATTGGTAAATTAATACCAAATGCTCCTCATGAAACTTTATTAGTAATAGATGCAACAACAGGGCAAAATGGTATTAGTCAAGCTAAAAGTTTTAAAGAAATAACTAATATTACTGGTATTATATTAACTAAATTAGATGGTACTGCTAAAGGGGGAATAGTACTTGCAATTAAAGAAAATGTTGGAATACCAGTTAAATTTATTGGATTAGGAGAAAAAGAAGAAGATTTAAGAGTTTTCGATATTGAAAAATATATATACGGATTATTTGGAGGTAATGATGAAAAATAAATTAGAAATAAATACAGTAGAACAAATAACAATATTATTACAAATATCTTTAGCAATTTTTTTAGTTTCATTTGGAATAGCGAGTTTATTTGAAAGAGAATTATTCATCATATGTCAAATATTGATTGGATTATTGATGTTTATAATTGGTTATAATAATTATAAAATATATAAAAGAAAATATATGACACCTATTTATATTGGATTAGGAATAGTAATTATCTGTTCCGCTTTATTTGCATAAAATGGAAAATCAAATATTATTATGTATTTTATATGATTATTATGGTGAATTATTAACTGATAAACAAAAACAATATTTTAAAGATTATTATTTTGAAAATTTATCACTAAGTGAAATGAGTGAAAATTATAATATTAGTCGCAATGCAATTCATAAAAATATAAAAGAAACTGAAGATAAATTATTATATTATGAAGAAGTATTAAAGTTATACGAAAAAAATAAAAAAATAAAAAAAATCATCACTAATTTAGATGATGATTTAAAAGAAAAAATATTAGAATTAATTTAGAACTTCTATTTCACTAAATAATTCTTTAACATCAATATTTAATGCTTTAGCAATTTTACTAAAAGTATTAAATGTGATGTTTTTAAATTCTTTTCCTGACTCTATTTGTTTTATATATGAAACACTTAAATCAGATTTTTCTGCTAGTTGTTCTTGAGTCATATTAGCTTTTAATCTAAAATATTTTATATTTTTCACTAAATTGGTATAATCATTTGACATAAAATCACCTCTTGGAAAAAATTACCAATTATATTTTCTCATAAAATTAATCATTTTGCAGTACACTATTGGTGCACTTTATGATATAATTAAATGACAAGGAGTTGGATTATGAATTTTAAATTAAGACAGACAAGATTGAAAAAAGGATATACTACTAAATATATGGCTGAACAACTAAAAATAAGTAAACCATTTTATTCCCAACTAGAAAATGATAAAAGAACATTAACCTATAAAATGGCTATTAAAATATCAGATGTTTTAAAAACAAAACCAGATAAATTATTTTATGATGATTTTAAAGAAAGAATGAAATAATTCTTTTTTTTATTTATAAAATGTGTTATTATATAATTTAGAAATGGAGTTGATGATATGGTTAATTCATTATTACCTTTAGATAATTTTTATGTAATTAATAAAACTATTTTAGATGACCAAGATCGTCTAACTCTAACACTTTTATATCAACCAATAATTGGAAGTATTGCAGTTAGTTTATATTTAACTTTATGGAGTTTTTTAGATAAAAATAAAATAACTTCTACTATTAATACGCATAATGATTTAGTTGTTAGTATGCAGTTAAAATTAGAAGATATTAAAGAAGCAAAAGACAAATTAGAAGCAATTGGACTAATTAAAACTTATTTGAAAAAAGGTGATGTCAATAATTATGTATATGAATTATATGGTCCATTATCAGCTTTTGAATTTATTAATAATCCAATTTTAAATACGGCTTTATATAATAATATTAATAAAAAAGAATATAAAAGAATTATCGAATCATTTACATTACCTAAAATTGATTTAAAAGATTATAAAAATATATCTTGTAATTTTAAAGATGTTTTTAGCTTTGTTAGTACTGATAAAATTGAAAATAAAAATATTAAAAAAGTAAATCATTTAGATTTATCTTTTGAACCAACAATTAATTTTAATGAATTATTAAGTTTGATACCGGAAGAAATACTCAATATAAGAAGTATTTCTAAAACAAATAAAGAATTAATTTATCAGTTATCATTTATCTATAATTTAGGTAACGACGAAATGAGTGAAATAATAAGAAATAGTATTGTTGATAGAAAAATAGATATGGAAGTTTTAAAACAAAATTGTCGCAGTTTTTATAAATTTGAACATAAAGGAAAAATACCTAAAATTATATTTCAAGATGAAGTTTCTTCATTTAAAGAAATTAATACAAGAAAAGATAAATTGATTAATCAGTTTGAAACAACAAATCCTTATGAATTTTTATCTTTAAAACAAGATTCCAAACCAACTAATAAAGATATGGAAATAATTGAATATTTAATGATTGAGCAAAAATTAAATCCGGGGGTAATTAATGTTTTAATTGATTATGTTTTAAAAATAAATAATAATAAATTAGTAAGAGGTTTTGTTGAACAAATAGCAGTACAATGGAAGAGAAGTAAAATAGAAACAGTTGAAGATGCGATGAATTTGGCTCTAAAAGAATATGATCAAAAAAACAATAAAAAAGTAAAAGTGACTAGAAAAGAAAAAGTTCCTGATTGGTTTAATCAAGAATTAAAAGAAGAAATGCTATCAGACGAAGAATTAAAAAAATTTGAAAGTGAGTTGGGTAGATGATAAGATTAAGTGATAATATAAAATGTGATATGAATGAGTTAAAAAAATCATATAATGAAGCATTAAAAAAGAAAGAATTTAAAGATTTTATTTCTAAATTAAAATCTGATGATAATATATTAATGAAATATACATCAACCTTAGAAGAATGTAGTATAGAATATAATCATTGTTTAAATTGTAAAGGATTAAACGAATGTCAAAATCAATTAAGAGGTTATGCTTATTTACCTAAAGTTGTTAATAAAAATATAACATTTCATTTTAAACCTTGTAAGTATAAATTAAGTAATGATAAAAAATACGCTTATTCTAAAAATGTTAAATTTTATAATTTGCCAAAAAGTTATTTAGATGCAACTTGGGATAAAGTAGATAAAAGACTAGTTAGTCGAAAAGAAACTATTATTTGGTTAAATAATTTTATAAATGATCCAACTAGTAAGGGATTATATTTAACAGGTAATTTTGGTTGTGGGAAAACATTTTTAGTAGTAGCAACTTTTAATGAGTTAGCTAAAAAAAATATTAAAAGTGCAGTTATATTTTGGCCAGAATTTTTAAGAGATTTAAAGTCATCTTTTGAAACAGATTATGAAGATAAATTAAATTATATTAAAAATGTTCCTTTATTATTAATCGATGATTTAGGGGCTGAAACAACAACCCCTTGGTCAAGAGATGAAATATTATGTCCTATTTTGCAATATCGTATGGATAATAATTTAGCCACTTTTATTACATCTAATTTACCAATCGATTCTTTAGAACAACACTTATCTCAAACTAAAGATGGTGTGGAATTGATTAAAGCCAAAAGAATAATTGAGAGAATTAAATATTTAACTGAAGAGATTGAAATGATTAGTAAGAATATGAGGGGATAGAATGAAAATATTTGTAGGATGTTCTTCAAAAAATGAAATACCTAATAAATATAAAGAAGAATGTGCAATATTATTTGAAAAATTATTTCAAACAAATGATTTAGTTTTTGGAGCATACGATGGTGGATTAATGGGTATTTCATATAATGAAGCATTAAAAAATAAACGAGATGTAATTGGAATATGTCCAGATTTGTATAAAGAAGATTTTAAAACTTTACAATGTACTAAAGAAATCATTACTAAAAATATTAGTGAACGCATTGATACATTAATTTTAGAATGTGATGTTTGTTTATTTTTACCAGGTGGTTTAGGAACTGTTAATGAATTATTTATGGCTTTAGAAAGTAAACGAAGTCACGAATTTAATAAACCAATAATAATTTATAATTGTTGTGGCTTTTTTGATGATTTATTATCTTTTTTAAACAAAATATATGAAGAAAATTTCACGATGGATTATATTAAAGATAGTTATTACGTATCGAATAACATAGATGAAATAGTAGATTATATTATGAAATTATTTAATTAAAGTATTAGTTTTAATGAAATAAATTTCAATAATAAAAAAGACATTTTGCTTTTAAATGTCTTTTAATATGATATAATATGTATGTTATTTATAATTGTATGTGGAGGTATAAAATGATTAAAGGAAAACCATTTGTAAAATGGGCTGGTGGGAAAAGACAAATTATCGATAAATTGAAACAATATGTTCCTGATGAATTTGATACATATTATGAACCATTTGTTGGGGGAGGAGCTTTATTATTTGAGTTATCTCCCAAAAAGGCTGTTATAAACGATAGTAATAAAGAATTAATGAATGTTTATGAATGTATTAAAGATTCTAAAAAATTTGAATTTATGTGTAGAGAATTAAATCATCACGAAACTATGCATTCTGAAAAATATTATTATGAATTAAGAAATTTAGATAAAGATAAAAAGAAATTTAATAAATTAGCCGATTATAAAAGAGCTGCTAGAACAATTTATCTTAATAAGGCTTGTTTTAATGGCTTATATCGTGTAAATAGTAAAAATGAATTCAATGTTCCTTTTGGTAAAAAAACAAAAGTAAATACCTATGAAGGACAAAATTTAGGTATTATATGTGGCTTTTTAAATTATAACGATATTAAATTATTATCTGTTGATTTTGAAGAAGCGGTAAAAACTGCTAAAAAAGGAGATTTTATTTATTTTGATCCACCATATGATTCTGATACAAGTACATTTAATAGTTATACTGAAAATGGTTTTGGTAAAGAAGAACAAAAAAGACTTGCTAAAGTATTTAAAGAATTAGATAAACGAGGTTGTTATGTAATGTTATCAAATCATAATACCGTTTTAGTTAATGAATTATATAAAGATTATAATATTTATATTATCGAAGCAAAAAGAAATATTAATGCTAATGGTAAAAAAAGAGGGAAAGTTGAGGAAGTAATTATAACTAATTACGAAAATAAAAGAGAATTTTAAATAATTTAAGGTGATAGGTAATGAATAATTTTTACTATGAAGATAATGATTTTAAACTTATAAAAGGAGATTGTATTCAAGTACTTAAAAATATTGAATCTAAAAGTATTGATATGATATTTGCTGATCCACCTTATTTTTTATCAGGTGATGGCATCACGTGTAATGCAGGTAAAATGGTTAGTGTAAAAAAAGGAATTTGGGATAAAAAGATAAATATTAAAGAAAAACATAATTTTAACAAAAAATGGATTAAATTATGTTATCAAATTTTAAAAGATGATGGTACCATTTGGATTAGTGGAACAATGCATAATATATATTCAATTGGGATGGCTTTAGAAGAAGAAGGATTTAAAATAATTAATAATATCATTTGGAAAAAATTAAATCCACCACCTAATATTAGTTGTAGGGCATTTGTCCATTCTACAGAAACAATTTTATGGGCAAAAAAAGATATAAAAAATAATAAACATAAATTTAATTATCAATTAATGAAGAACATAAATGGTAACAAACAAATGAAAGATGTTTGGGAAACAACGTTGACTAAACCATATGAAAAAAAATGTGGGAAACACCCAACACAAAAACCAATAGAATTGTTGGAAAGAATAATTTTAGCGTCTACTGATGAAAATGATTTAATTTTAGATCCATTTAATGGTAGTGGAACTACCGGTATCGTTGCTTCAAAATTAAATAGAAAGTATATCGGAATTGAAAAAGAAAAAGAATATTTGGATTTAACGATAAGAAGAAGGGAAGAACTTTGTGGTAAAGATAAAATTAAAAAATAATAAGTATTTAACTTTTGCAAAAGGAAATTTTGATAGTTGGTGTGTATATGAAGTAGATGAAAATGGCTTTAAAAAAGCGCCATTAGATATCGATTATTTTAATACCTTAGATGAATTATCGCAAATTTTTAGTACTGATATGCTTTATGAGGATTTTGTAAAAATATATGATAAAACTACTTCAACTTTTGATAAAAATGTAATTTTAAATATTGAAAAATTAGTAATTCATTATAATGAATATGTTGATGAAGTTTTTAGAATTTTTTGTATTTTATATTTAGTAATGATTGCTGAACAGAATAAAAAAAATACAAAATTAGGTAAAAGAATAAAAAGATTGGGCATTTATAACTTATTGATTAAAGGACAAACGCCTAATTATTGTGCAAATTTTATGAAACAAATGAATTGGAAAGAAATAGATGAATTATGTTTAGAAGGAGGTTTTTAGTGAAAAGAGATTTTAATAAATGGTTAAGTAAATTTAAAAAAAGTATATCTGATTATAATTATTATGTTGATTTTGAGAAAATATATAAAAATGTTGATAAGTTGAAAGTAGAACTTAATATTTTAAACTCATTAATAGGTAGTAAAAATATTGAAGAGAAATTTCAAAATATTTTAATTAAATATCCAGAAACTTTAGAATGCATTCCGTTATTACTTGCAGTTCGTTCTAGTGAAATATTTATAAAAGATGAAATAAATGAATATTTATTTAAGTTTGATAAAATGGTTTATTCTATGAAAGATTATATTAGATTTATGAAAGAAAGTGGACTATTTGACTTGCTTCAAAATCATCTTATAAATAATTTATATGATTATGTTTTAGGAATAGAAGTTGGTTTAGATTCTAATGGCCGAAAAAATCGTGGTGGTCATTTGATGGAAAATTTGGTTGAATCATATATTATAAAAGCAGGCTATAAAAAAAATGTTAATTACTTTAAAGAAATGTATTTAAGTGATATAGAGAAAAAATGGAATCTTGATTTAAGTGCAATGTCTGGAAATAATACATCAACAAAAAGATTCGATTTTGTTATTAAAACAGATGACCAAATTTATGTTATAGAGGCTAATTTTTATGTTAGTGGAGGTTCTAAATTGAACGAAACAGCCAGAAGTTATAAGATGTTAGCAAAAGAAGCAAAAAATGTGAAAGAATTAACTTTTATATGGTTCACTGATGGAATTGGTTGGAAAAATGCAAAAAAGAATTTAGAAGAAACATTTAATGAATTAGAAACAATGTACAACATTGATGATCTTGAAAATGGTATTTTAGAAAAAATATGACTATTATTATAAATTTATAAAAAATACATTATTAGTTTTATAAAAACTAATAATTCTGTTATTAAAATTATTTTATTTTAAAGTATAAATAATGTTGATTAGTTATTATTATTTTAGTGGAGGATAATATATGGATATAAAAAAAGAATTAATTAATCAAAAAAAATCAAAATTTAAGGGAAATATATATTATTATTCACAGATTACTTTTTCTTATAATTCAAATAAAATTGAAGGTAGTAAATTATCTTTTGATCAAACAGAAGCAATATTTGATACTAGATCATTTATTGCAAAAAATAATGAATTAATTAAATTAGATGATTTAATTGAATCTATAAATCATTTTAAATTATTTGATTATATATTGGATAATGTCGACGAATTATTAACTAAAGATATGATAATTGAAATGAATAAAATTTTAAAAAGAAATACTAGTGCTGAAGAAAAACCTCGATATAATGTTGGTGGTTTTAAAATTGTTCCTAATATAATTGGTACTATTAATGTTATTAATACTACTGCACCAGAAAATGTTGAAAAAGAAATAGAAAAATTATTAAATGAATATAATTCTAATACTAATATCACTTTAGAAGATATAGTTGATTTTCATTTTAGATTTGAAAGAATTCATCCATTTGGGGATGGAAATGGTCGTGTTGGTAGAATTATAATGTTTAAAGAATGTTTAAAAAATAATATTATGCCATTCATTATATTAGATGATGATAAACTTTATTATATGAGAGGTTTAAAAGAATATGAAAGTGATAAAATGTATTTAATTGATACTATTAAACACGCCCAAGATTTATATGAAAATATGTGCAATAAATTATTGAATTTTGAAATAAAATAAATAAAATCACTTAAAAAAGTAGTGATTTTTTAGTACAAAAACATATACAACTATTTTATTAAAACATATTATAAACTAGGTAAGGGGGATTAAAATGTTTAATAAAAGATGTTGTTGCAATAAAGGATTTATGCCACAACCAGTAGAACCTATTTATGAACCAATGGTTAATAATTGTGTTGAAAAGGATTTTTATTGTGAAGTACCACATATTTGTCCTATAAATACTCATACGATTAATCGTGTTCATTATGTTCATAGTTATACTCCAAAGTATACTTGTTCTGAAGAAACACAAATTATAAACGATGATTGCGGTTGCAATATGTTTAGATAATAAAATCCAACAATTTAGTTGGATTTTGTTATTTTATAATAAGTTGATTCTACATCACTATTTAATTCTAATAGTATTTCATAATTATTGTAACCAGATTTTTCTAACACTAAACCTAATATTTCCTCTTTATTTAACCAATTTTTAATACATAAAATAAATTCATTAGATTCATTTAATTCTTTATTATTTACAAGACTAAAATCGTGAATATTTTTATTTAAAATTAATGAAGCCTTATAAGTATTAAATTCTGGTAGAGAACTTAAGTGAGTAAAATAATTATCAAATACATAAACAAAGTATTTATCACTATTTTCTTTAGCTAAGGCCATAACTTTTTCATAATCTTTATATAAATAAACAGGACTATTGTTATATAAACCATTTATAGTTAATAATAAACTTAAAGATAAAGCGATAACAAATATTGTTTTTTTATCTTTGAATAAGAAAGTTAAAATATACAAAATAGCAATACTTACAATAGGAAATAATAACATCATATATCTTGAAGTATAGTTTTCCCCTAAAAAAGGCGCTATTTTAGAAATGATAATTATAAATAAAATAATTGGTAAAAATATAACAAAAATATTTAATTTATTTTTAATAATTTCTTTTTTATTTACATTATGAATAACTGCAATAATTAAACAAATAATGATAAGATAAATAATATTTTGTAAACCAAATAATTTAATTAATTGATCACCATAGTATTGTAAGCATTCAATAAAAGTTTTTGTTTTTACTTCACTATTACCAATACCACGATAAGAGAAGAATATATCTTCAATAGCAAAAGGATAGATAATTAAACCAATTATTGCTGATACAAAATGTAGTTTAAAGAAATCAAACCATTTTTTATAATTTTTAGTAGTAATTAAATAAATTGATAATATAATAAATATTAATACAATATAAATACAAAAATAATATTGCGTTAAAAAGCCTAAGATAATTGTTAAAACAAACCAAAATTTATCTTTAATTTTAAAATCATCTTTAATAAATTTAATTATAAAATATAAATATAAAATACTAAAGAAAGTAACCATCATATACATTCTTTGAAACATAACGGAACTGATACAACCCATACTAGCGCCGTATAAAATCATAGTAGGGATAACTAATTCTTTATGATTTAAAGATTCCATTATTTTTTTAATAACGAGTAATGTACCAACAAAGAAAATTAAATTAAGTGTGAAAATTATATATTTAGTGAAACAATTATAAAAGAAAGTCGAAATAAAATGGACTAAATAATAGAATAGTGGTGGATGAACATCTCGTGCTTGATTTTGATAAACAGAAAAATAATTAAAAATATCTTCTTTTTGAATTGCTAAATAATCTAATGCTTCATCTTTATAACGCCAAGTTGGTATCTCTTTAGACAAAGTTTCATCCTTAGTAAATGAATCAATATTATTTTTGTATCTAATCAAATTATTAATTCTATTTATAATATTACCTTTTAAAACTTGATTATATAATATATCTTGATTGGCTTCAGCATAACCAAACCAGCGATAAACATTATCATATTTATAATTGCTAGAACCATAAGAAAATATTTCATCTTCGTGAAAACCTTGTTTTTGATCTATAAAATAAAACATTAATCCGCACAAAACAACAATAGTTAAAATGATAAATTTATTTTCTTTTAAGTATTTCATAAAACCACCTAAAAGTATTATATCATAAAATATTCTTCTAATGTTAAATCGTTTTCATAAATGTATTTGGCTACATCTTTTCCGACATAACGATAGTGCCAAGGTTCATATTTAAAACCAGTTATATGTTCTTTACCTTTAGGATATCTTAAAATAAAACCATATTTATAAGAATTATTTTTCATCCAATCAAATTCTTTAGAATTTTCAAAAGAGTCATAATCTTTATTAGAACCTTCAACATCTAAAGATAGACCTGTTTGATGTTCAGAATGACCAGGTTTAGCAGAACATTCTAAAGCATATTCTAATCCTTTTTCTTTAACATAGTAATTGAATAATTGATTTTGATAATTATAATCGCGATAAGCAGAAACTGCAACTATGCGGTAGCCTAATTTAGAAGCATCTTCACTTAATTTTTCAAAGGCCATTTTTGCTTCTTTCTTTAAATATTTATCTTTGTTAGCATATTTTAATGAAATACTTTCTAAGTTATTAGGAATGTAACTACTTAATAGTTGATTATTTTTATTAACTAAAACTAGTATATCATCTGGATTTTCAATTATTTTAATATTTTTATAAAATCCTTCTTCTTCTTTATTGAAAAATAATAAAATTAAAATACCGATGATGACATAATATGCTTTTTTTAAATTTTTTTCCATGTTATTCACCTATAATAATTATATGCAATTAAATAAAATAGGTATGTTATTTACTAAAACTATGGTATAATGATTTTGGTGAATATAGATGAAGAAATATATATTAATTATTTTAGCAGTATCTATTTTAGTAATGATGCCAATGGTTACAAGTGAATATAAATCTAGTCACGATACTAAATTTCATTTAACTAATATTGATAGTCTAACAACACAAATAGAAAAAGATTTTTTAAATCCTAGTAAAGTAGTTGGCAATATTGGCAATGATTTTGGTTATGGAACTAATTTGTTTTATCCATCATTAAGTCACTATCCTGCTGCTTATTTAAATGTGGCTATAAATAACCCTGTTATAAGCGTTGAACTAATTTATTTTATAGGTTTATTTTTATCAGGAATTAGTATGTTTTTATTAGCAAAAACATTATCTAAAAATAATTATATTGGATTGATATCAGCTATAATTTATATGTTATTTCCATATCATTTATCAGATATTTATATAAGAGATGCAATTGGTGAAAGTTTACTTTTTATATTTATACCTTTGATTTTTTTAGGATTATATGAATTATTTAATGATAATAAAAAAAGATTTTATTTATTTTTTGTCATAGGTTATGTTGGGGGTATCTTATCTCACTTAACATTAATGACTTATTTGACTGTATTAATTTTAATATTTTTAATTTTTAAATATAAAGAAAGTATCAAATATATAAAACAACTTATTATTGCTTCCATATTTATTTTAGCTATAACTTCTCCTTTTTTAGTATGCTTATTAGAACAAAGATTACTTGGCAATTATAATGTATTTAAAGAAGGTGTTATGGTCCAAGGTACTTGGGGTAATGCTTTAAATCCATTTGATTATTTTATGATTGGTAGTAAATGGGGAACAGGTGAAACACGATATTATATTGATTTAATTGTTTTAATATTATTATTCTTTACCTTTAAAAAATATCGTCAATATAATAATCGTTATTATAATTATATTTTAGCGTTTGGTATAATTAGTTTTATACTATCGACAGTTTTATTTCCTTGGGATATATTACCAAAATCAATGCGAATGGTTCAATTTCCGTGGCGGTTTGTTACTTTTGTAGCAGTTGCATTGAGTGTTTTAGCTCCACTTTCTATAAGTAAATTTAATGATAAGAAAATGTTAAGTATAGTGTTAATAATATTTTTAGTTTTATTAGCCCAACCAAATTTAAAACAAGCAACTGCTGAAGTAATCGATATTAATAATTTAGAATATTGGTATGGCTTAGGATACCAAAAAGAATATTTACCTGTTAATGTTACTGATAATATTGACTATTATGATAATCGAAATCATGATATAATAGTAAAAGAAGGAGAAACTAATATTGAAATAATTAGTGATGATGTTCCATATTTAGAATTTAAAGTAGATAATAGTGCGACTGTAGAATTACCTCGAATTTATTATGTCGGTTATACTTTATTAGATGAAAATAATAATAAAGTAAATATTTACGAAAATGAAAATGGTTTTATTGAAACTAAATTAGAAAGTGGTACATATAAATTAGATTTTACGGGGACTAAATATGATGAATTATCTAAAATTGTTTCTTTAATTAGCATTATAGGATTTGGAGTGTTTGTATGGAAAAGAAAATAAGTGTTATCGTACCTTGTTATAATGAAGAAGAATCATTACCAATTTTTTATGAAGAAATTAATAAAGTAATGAAAGAAATGAAGAAAGTTAAATTTGAATTAATATTTATCAATGATGGATCCAAAGATCGTACTTTAGAAATATTAAGGGAAATGGCTAAAAAAGATAAACAAGTAAGATATATATCTTTTTCAAAAAATTTTGGAAAAGAAGCCGGTATTTTAGCCGGTTTAGAGGCCTCAGTTGGCGATTATGTTTGTATGATGGATGTCGATTTACAAGATCCTCCTCATTTATTAATCGAAATGTATGAAACTTTAGAAACAACTGATTATGATTGTGTCGCAACACGTAGTGTTTCAAGAAATGGTTATTCTTTTTTTCTAAAACTATCTACTAAATGGTATTATAAAATAATTAATAAAATATCAAAAACACCAATAGTTGATGGAGCAAGAGATTTTAGATTAATGTCAAGACAAATGGTCGATGCCATTTTATCATTAAAAGAATATAATAGGTATTCAAAAGGAATATTTAGTTGGGTAGGATTTAAAACTAAATGGTTAACTTTTGAAAATATCGAACGAGTAGCTGGTACTACAAAATGGAATTTTTGGAAATTATTTGCTTATTCAATGGAAAGTATCATTGGTTTTTCCACAGTACCATTATTAATTTCTTCAATTGCAGGAATATTATTTTGTATAGTATCATTCATAATGATTTTATTTATCATTATTAAAACCTTAATATTTGGTGATCCTGTATCTGGTTGGCCAAGTACTATCTGCATTATATTTTTTGTTAGTGGCGTTCAATTATTTTGCTTAGGTATAATGGGACAATATCTATCAAAAACTTATTTAGAAGTTAAAAATAGACCAGTATATATAATTAAGGAGACCGAAAAAGATGTTAAATAATTTATATAAAAAATATAAAGAAATAATTAATTATTTAATATTTGGTGGTTTAACTACTGTCGTTTCAATCGTTACTTATGCATTATTTGCTAAAGTATTCAATATTGATTATTTAATAAGTAATGTTTTATCGTGGGTACTAGCCGTTTTATTTGCTTATATAACTAATAAAATATTTGTCTTTGAAAGTAAATCTAAAAAAAATGTAAAAGAAATAACTAGTTTTTTCTTCTTTCGAATTATTTCGTTAGTAATTGAAATGATAATATTATATATATTTGTCGATATGTTACATATTGATGATTTAATTACTAAAATAATTGCCCAAGTAATCGTTATTGTGGCTAATTATGTATTTAGTAAAGTATTTGTCTTTAAGAAAGATTAACTCTAACTATTCTTGTTTTAGAATAGTTTTTTTGATATACTTTTTATAGGTGGTTTAGATGAAAAAAAATATGAAATTTAAATTGATATTATTTATAATATTATCGATTATAGTAATATGTTTATTTTTGTTTTTTAATAAAAAAGAAGTAAATAATCCAAGTGAAAATCCTAATATAGATAATCCAAGTGATAATCCTAATATTGATAATCCTGACGAAGAAGATACACCTGATGAAGTAGGAACTAGTTATTTAAATGATATAAAATATACAGTAAATGTAGATAAAGAGATTGAAAATGTCATAGTAGAATTTTTAAATGTTTATTATAATTCTATAAAAGAATTAAAAGAAAACGATATGACTTATCTATTTAAAGATAGTAGTTCAGAGCAAGCCTTAATTAATCAAACGGCTTTATCATTATTAATTGAAACAAGAAAATTAAAAACAAATGATTTATCTTTAGATAAAGTTAAATATGATTTAGACTTTACTAAAGTTAGTAGTAGTGGTAATACAGTAAATGTTACAGTGCTAGAAAATAATTATTTGAACTTTGAATTTATGAAAGATATTGAATCAAGAATATATAACATTGAAAATGAATTTACTTTAGAAAAAGTAGATGGAGAATATAAAATAACTAAATATAATAAAGTACAAGATTTCTTTGTTATGATAACGGATTTATATAATAGTGGTGGGAAAACTAAATTAGATGAAATTAAACAAAATTATTTAAATTTAATAAACGAAAAATTAATTAAAGATAAAGAAGATTATAATAATTTTTTAAATGGAACAGGAATAATTAGAAAAACTTGTGATCACGAATATAATCGTGAAGAAGCCTTGAAACAAGCAGTTTGGGTAAATAAAAGAAATCCTGAATGGATTAAATTTGATTCTAATTGTCAAAATTTTGCTTCTTATGTTGTACATAGTGGGGGAGTTCCTATGGATTATTATGGTAGTGCTGCAAATTATTTACAATGGAAAGGTTATGATTATTCATATAATGAAAATGAAACAGCTAGTGGTTTAGTTTATACTTGGACTTATGTTCCATATTTTAGAGAATATGCTAAAAACAATACTGGTTATGGATTATGTGCTGATGTTGATGTAAATTTATATTATGCTGAAGCCGGTGATGTAATTCATGTTGGAACAACTGGTCCAACAAGACATGCTTTAGTAGTAATAGGAGATTATAAAGTAGATGGTAAAACAGTTGATATTTTAGTTAACTCTAATACTGTTGATTTAGAAAATTATCCTATTTCCGCTTATTCGTATCCTTATGTAAGTTTAATTAAAATATATGGATGGAACGAATGAAAAAAGACATAATTAAAATAATAGCAATTATATTAA
Organism: uncultured Bacilli bacterium; assembly: GCA_944372275.1. Classification (GTDB taxonomy): domain Bacteria; phylum Bacillota_I; class Bacilli_A; order RF39; family UBA660; genus Faecisoma. The sequence goes on along the minus strand of CALVYO010000002.1, from coordinate 8,761 downwards.
TTATAATTGGATGTATAGTTATATATCATAAAATAGATACGAATAAAGAAGTAGAAATTGCAAGTTTAGAAATACTCTAAACTTTTTTCATGCATGAAAAAAGACTCTTAACAAGCCTTTTTATATTCACAATAATAAGCATAATATTCGTCATATGTTAAACCACTTTCTTTTACTTTAGTGGCTAATTCTTTTCCAACGTAACGATAATGCCAAGATTCATAATTGTATCCTGTTATATATTCTTTATCTTTAGGATATCTTAAGATAAAGCCATATAAATGAGCATTTTCTTGTAACCATTTAAATTCATCGGTGTTTTCAAATTCATTTCCAATAATATTATCAGTAACTATATCTAAGGCTAATCCTGTTTGATGTTCTGAAAAACCAGGTCTAGATGCATAATCGTCATTAGACATATCATATTCTTTTTGTTGGTCTTCAAAAGTTCTATATGATGAATTTACTAATAATCTTAAACCTTGCTCATTAGCAGCTTTCCACATGCTTACGTATTTGTCGTATACTTCTTTTTTAATTGAATGCCCATTATAAGCATACCAATTACTTATAGGAACGATATCATCTGGTAAATAATCATTTTTTAAATAATGAAATTTATTGACTAACATTTTAATACCTTCATCGACATTTGCTTCTTTAGTGTTAGTATACCAATCACTATCTGCACCAACATTTACGATACTTATTACATCTTTAATATTTTCATTTTTATTAGAATAAGTTAAATATCTTTCTAAGTTATCAGGAATATAATATTGTTCATTAATAATGCTAACTAAATTTTTGTTATAATCCATATTTAATATTTTGGTAATATCATTTTCACTTAACTTTTCAATTATAGTATTAATTTCATCTTTTGAATAACCTTTTTTCTTTAAATCACTTTTGGTACTATCGCAACCTTTAACTAACAATATAATTGAAACTATAATAATTACTGCAATTACAATAATAATAATTTTTTTTATTTCTTCTTTTTTCAAATATCATCACCTTATTTAAAATTATACTATATAAAATAATTAAAGTCTAGAAATAAATAAAAATTGACAATGTTTTCACATTTGATATAATATTTTAAACAGATAAAATATAATTCAAGCAAATTTATGGCTATTTCGTACATAAAATTGACAATATTTAAAGTTTGTGTTATTATAACGGCGAAAAATGAAAAAAAGGGAGAAGTTTATGGAAAATTTAACAGAAAAAAGATTAAAAGAGTTATTTGGTATCGAATTTAAAAGATACCCGAAAAAGATTCAAAATGGTTTGGAGGATGTTGAATTAAATCATAATCGTAGTTGGATTGTCGATTTATATGAAAAAAATAAGAACAATTTAGATACTGTTGCTTTATTTTATCGTGGGACTAAAATTACTTATCGTGAATTGTTTAAACAAGTAGAAGTATTTGCATCTGCTTTATCACAAAAGGGTGTAAAAAAAGGTAGTGAAGTCCCAATGTGTATGTCGCCTTGTCCTGAATTTATATATACTATAATGGCAGTTAATTTATTAGGGGCTAAGATAAATTGTTTTGGAGCGTTTGACAAAGATTATGTCACAGAAATTATAAATGGTTGTGACATGAATTTTATAATTTGTACGGATGACCAATATGAAAATATAAGAGAATCAATTAATAATTCTAAGGTTAATGAGATAGTAATGTATTCATTAACAGATTCACTAATTAATGGACAAGATCCTTATATTGAAATTGATGAACAATTTTATGATTTTATTAATAAAGTTGATATTTATAGATCAGAACAACAAAATTTAAAAGTATCATCTAAATTAGATTTATTGAATTTAGCAAATTCAAATCCTAAAAAAATTACAGAATATGATAGAGGTAATATCGATGATGAATTTTTGATAACTTATAGTAGTGGATCTACTAATCATAAAAGACCAAAAGCCATTGTTCATCGAAATCGTAGTTTAGTAACAATTGGTAGATTCCAAGATCCTGATTTATCAGGATTGCCTGAAATGAAAGGATTAGTAGGAGAAATGATAATTCCAACTCATTCTAATACTTCAATAATATCTAGTATGTCGGATGTATTGTATAAAGGATGTACGGTAGCATTAGAACCTATATATAATCCAGATTTTCTAATATATAGTTTAGCTATCAATAAACCTAATTATATATCTATTTCAAGGAATATGATTGTTAATTTATGTAAACAAATTTATGGTAATGAAAAATTTAAGAATTTTAAAATGCCTTATATGATGATGCTTACATCTGTAGGAGAACCTACAAGTATAGGTGAAGAAAAATTTATTAACAAAATGATGCGTAAAGCAAAATGTGGAACTAGTAAATTGCCTTTTCCTCTATCACCAGTACCACTTTCAATTGGTGGTGGGGATTGTGAACGTGGTGGTATGTTCTTTACTCCTTATCGTTCACTGCAAGATTTAAATCCTAAGTATAAATTAAATAAAGGAAGATGTGGATTAAAGGTATATGGTATGGTACAATTAGCTGTATTAGATCAACAAGGAAATGAATTACCAAAAGGAAAAATTGGTAGATTGGTTGCCAAGACACCTACTACTATGAAAGCATATAAAGATAATGAAGAAGCAACGGCAAACTTTTACATAAGAGATGCAAAAGGAGAATTATGGACTGATTGTAATGTTTATGCTGTGATTGAAAAATATGGCACTCTAGAAGTGTTGGAAAGAGTTGGTAAAGAAATTATCCTTGAAGATGGTTCAAAACTACCATTATTCTATATTGGTAAAGAAATTGAGAGGGATACTAAGCACATATTATCTTATGAAGTAGTTAATGTTGATAATGAAATAATAATTCATCTTGAATTCCAACCGGGAAGAAAAAATAATATAGAAAAAATATTAATAGGTATTAAAGAAAGAATATTTAAGAAATATGGTATTGAAGCAGTTGATAAAATTAAAGGATTTAGAATACATAGTTTTGAAGAAGGATTTCCTTATAATTCGAGTGGTAAAAGAAGTTATCAAGCTCTATTAGAAGAGGGAGTATCAGAAAAATGTTTTGATGTTACTTATCAACCAGATAAAAATTATAAAAAGGCATATCCTGCATTAATTCCTGTAGAAAAAGAAAAGATTTTTGTTAAAAGATAGAAACTTTTCTTTTTTTTTGATATAATTGTTCTAGAAAATGTGGAGGTTTTATTATGGGATTTGGTTTTATAATAAGTGGATTGTGTGTCAGTTTGCTGATAAACACAGTTTATTTTTCTAAAAAAAGAATAAATAGTTATGAAACAAGTTTATATGGATATTTAATTTTTACAAATTTGATGGGTTTATTTTTAGAATTGGCCTGTACAGTGGCTAGTTTTTTCGAATTTTCGCAAATTATTTTAAGTTCATTAGTAAAATCATACCTTATATATTTAGTTGGTTGGGCAATTCTATTTTTGTATTATGTTATAATAATAAGTTGTGATAGTTATTCAAAGATAAGAATTACTTTATTTAAAATAACTTCAAGTTTTTATTTGATTTCTGCGTTTGTTATTGCATTTTTACCGATTGAACACATTTTTACAGGAACTAGTTCTTATGCTATTGGTAGAGCAGTTGATGTCACTTATATTTTTACGGGATTAATAATGATATCAATTTTAGTAATATTAATGACTCATTTAAATAAAATACGAAGTAGAAAATATTTACCACTTTTATCATTTTTTATTTTGGGAACTATTGTTACAATAACCCAGAGATTAAATCCGGAATTGTTAATGGTTACAGCGATGGAATCATTTATAATGTTAATAATGTATTTTACAATTGAAAACCCTGATGTTAAGATGGTAGAACAATTAAATATTGCTAAAGATACTGCTGAAAAAGCAAATCGGGCTAAAAGTGACTTTTTATCTAGTATGTCTCACGAAATACGAACACCTTTAAATGCTATAGTAGGTTTTTCTGAATGTATAGCAACTGCTAATAGTTTAGAAGAGGCTAAAGATAATGCTAAAGATGTTATAACGGCTTCTAATACTTTATTAGAAATAGTAAATGGTATATTAGATATTTCAAAGATAGAAGCAGGTAAATTAGAATTAGTTGAAAATGATTATGATTTAAAAAAATTATTAAACGAAGTAATTAAACTAATTAGAGTAAGAATAGGAGATAAACCATTAGAATTTAAGGTAAATATTGCTGAAGATATACCAAATGTATTATATGGTGATCATATCAATGTAAAAAAAATATTAATTAATATTTTGACTAATGCAGTTAAATATACTAATCAAGGTTATATCAGTATGGATGTAAAATGCGTTAAAGTTAATGAAGAAATATGTAGATTAATCGTGTCAGTTAAAGATACGGGACGAGGTATAAAACAAGAAGATATTTCTAAATTATTTACTAAATTTCAAAGAATTGATGAAGATAGAAATACGACAATTGAAGGAACTGGGTTAGGCTTGGCCATTACTAAACAATTAGTTAATATGATGAATGGTAATATTGTTGTTCATAGTGTTTATGGTGAAGGATCTGAATTTACTGTTGCTATCGATCAAAGATTATCTTTAGCTAAAATTGTTCAAGAAGAAGAAATAGTTGAAGAAACAGATTTAGATTTAACTGGTAAAAAAATACTATTAATCGATGATAATAAGTTAAACATTAAAGTAGCAGAAAAAATATTATCAAAATATAAACCAACTGTTGATTCTTGTGAAAGTGGATTTGAATGTTTGGAAAAAGTAAAATTAACTAATTATGATTTAATCTTATTAGATGATATGATGCCAAAAATGAAAGGTAGTGAAGTTTTAGTTAAATTAAAAGAAATTCCAAACTTTAATACTCCTGTTATTGTATTAACGGCAAATGCAATCAATGGTATGGAAGAACAATATTTAAGTAAAGGATTTAATGGTTATTTAGCAAAACCAATTGAAAAAGATAAATTGTTTTCTATTTTAAATAAATATTTGGGTGGAACTAAAACTATTCAACCTGTTGAAAATAAAAAAGTTGAAACAACTGATTATAGTAATAAAAAAGTATTAGTAGTAGATGATAATAAAGTAAATATAACTATAACTTGTAACTTTTTAAAACCTTACAAATTTAATATTGATTTTTGTGAAAGTGGTAAAGAATGTTTAGAAAAAAGTAATAATAATTATGATTTAATTTTTATGGATATAATGATGCCAGAAATGGATGGCGTAGAAACTCTACATAAACTAAAAGAAAATCCCAATTTTAATACAATTGTTATAGCACTTACTGCTGATGCTGTTGAAGGCGCAGAACAAAAATATTTAAATGAAGGTTTTGATGATTATATTGCTAAACCACTAATAAAAGAAAAATTAGATAACAAAATTAAAAGAAATATTAATAAAAACAATATTAATTATTTAAAAGAAAATGGTATTAATATTAATTCTAGTTTAGAATTATTAGGTGATATTAAAACTTATAATGAAATATTAAAAGAATATGTTAATGGTATAAACGAAAAAATAACTAATTTAACTAATTTTAAAAATAATAATGATATGGAAAATTATGCTATTTTAGTTCATTCATTAAAAAGTGAAAGTAGATATTTAGGTTTTGATAAATTAGCTGATATTTGTTTACAACACGAATTAAAAAGTAAAGAAAATGATGCTACATATGTAAATAATAATTTTAATATTTTATTAACTGAATTAAATAATATATTAGAAATTGTAAAACAATATTTGAATTAGGATTTATTCCTAATTTTTTTTGACATTTTTTTTAATTTAATTCATAAAGTTTAATAGGTGAGTTTGATGAAAAAAATATGTGGTATTATATTATCTTTAGTTGTATTAATTCCTTTTAATATAAGTGCTATGGAACTAGCTACTAATGCTTCGAGTGTTATTGTAATGGAACCTACTACTGGTGAAATTATCTATGAAAGAAATTCTCATGAAAGAAGACATCCGGCTAGTATGACTAAAATAATGACTATGTTGTTAGTTATGGAGGCAATTGAAAAAGATATTATCAAATGGGATGATATGGTGACTGTATCTAGTAATGCATCTGGTATGGGGGGAAGTCAAATATTACTAGAAACTGGAGAACAGATGAGTGTTTATGATATGTTTAAAGGATTAGCTGTTGCTTCTGGTAACGATGCGGCTGTTGCTTTAGCCGAAAAGATAGCTGGTACTGAAGAAATGTTTGTTAAAATGATGAATGATCGGGCTAATGAATTAGGGTTGCAAGACACGAATTTTAAAAATTGTCACGGTTTAGATGATGCTAATCATTATTCTTCTGCTTATGATATGGCTATAATGGCAAAAGAATTAGTTAAGCACGAAAAAATATTTGAATTTACATCTATTTATGAAGATTATTTAAGAAAAGATACTGATAGATCATTTTGGTTAGTTAATACTAATCGATTAGTTAGATTTTATAAAGGGGTAGATGGGCTTAAAACAGGTTATACTTCTGAAGCAGGATTTTGTATTACTGCTACTGCTAATATAAATGATATGCGAATAATTACTGTTGTTATGGGTGAACCAGATAGTGAAACAAGAAATAAAGATGTATCAAGTGTATTTGATTATGTTTATGCCCAATATGGATTACAAAAGATAATTGATACTGAAACTATTTTAGAAGAGGTTAATGTAGAAAAAGGTAAAGTAGAAAGTATTGGTATAGTTGCTAAGGAAGAAGTAACTGATTTATACAATAAAAATGATGGAACTGGTGGATTTACTTATGATGTTGAAGTAGATAATTTAAAGGCACCATTATCTAAGGGGGATGTGGTTGGCAAACTTACTTTAAAAGAGAATAACAATGTTATTCGTACAATAGATTTAACTATTAATGAAGATGTTGAAAAAGCTAATATATTTGAATTATATTTAAGATATTTAAAACAAATTTTTAATTAAAATATAAAAGATATCTAGAATTTTAATTTTAGATATCTTTTAAATATATTATTAAAAATTACAATTAAAGACAATTTCAAATATGGAATCGATGTAATGAAGTATAAAAATATCCGGCAGAATATCCGGCAGAATATCCGGCAAAATATCCGGCAAAATATTGGAAAAATTATAAATATTGTGATGCAATATACTTGAATATTTGGGGGTGGAATATGCTTAATGTATTAGAAAAATCAAGAGTAGAATTTAAAATAAAATTAGTTGATGATTTTGAAGAAACAGTAATTGGATTTTTAAATAGTAAAGATAGAGGGATTATTTATTTAGGTGTAAATGATAAGGGAAAAGTAGTAGGATTAAATAATAATTTAGATTTATTGCAAAGAAAAATAAAAGATAGAATTATAGCTAATATTGAACCATCAGTTTTAGGATTGTTTGATTTAGAAGTTTTAGAAGATAACGATAAAAAGTATTTAAAAATAACTATAGCAAGAGGATTAGAAAAGCCATATCATTTAAAAGGTATGGGTATGACACCGGATAGTTGTTTTATAAGAATAGGTAGTTCTAATGAAAGAATGGAGGAACATTTAATAAATAAAATGTTTTGAGAAAGAACTAAAAATTCAATTAAAAATATAATTTCTCCCAACTAGGAACTAACTTTTACAGATTTAAAAATTTATTATAAAGAAAAAGAATTTGATATTGGCGATAATTTTGAAAAACAATTAGGCTTTTTTACTCAAGATAATAAATATAATTATTTAGCATATCTTCTTGCAGATGAAAATACTATATCCATCAAAGTTGCAAAATATGCTGGAGATGATGTCTTCTTTTGGTGGTATCCAAAGCGAATTTACAGAAGAAGAATTTTTAGAAGGATATTCTGCACCTAAAAATCCTGAATTAATGAGAGTATTTAGAGATTTGGATTTAGTAGAACATTTAGGCACAGGCATCAGAAAAATTCTTAAAAAATATGACAAAAGTATTTATCATTTTTTTCCTCATTTTATAAGAGTTAGTATTAAATATAATCAAAATGAATTTGAATATGAAAATAATAAAATAGATGATAAATTAAATGGATTAACAAAAATTCAAAAAGATATTGTTCAACTTTTATTTGATAAACCTTGTTTAACACAATTAGAATTAGCAAGAATATTGGGTGTTGGAGAAAGAAAGATAAGATACAATATGAAAGAGTTGATTGAAAAAAAATATATAAGAAGAATCGGATCTAATAAAACTGTCGAATGGGAAGTTATTATTAAAGAAAATATATTAAAGTAAAAGTATATTTTAACAAAAAAGCATAAAGTAATATAACTAAAAGTACACACAATAAAATACAAAAATTGTTCGATAAGTTTTCAATATGATTTTAAATGGAAAAATATTTTTAAGATGTTTAATGTAAAAAAATCTAGGGTAGCAAAAATTATTTTTTTGTTATTAAAGTTAAATTTAAAAAATAGTATATTTAATAAATTAATTTTTATAATTAACATCATATTTTGAAATTTTATTAAGTAAATCATCTAGTATAGAAGAATTATCATTTGGTAGTTCTTCATTTTTTATGGCAAGTTTATATTCATTTATTTTATTTACTACATAATTATATTTATCATCAACTTCTTTATTATTTAAAATATCATTCATAATATCATCATCAATATTACCAAGAGGAATTAACGAATCTTCATTAGAACCAGTTATAATTAAAGAATCATTATAATAAAAAGTACTTGCTA
>CALVYO010000001.1 GCA_944372275.1 uncultured Bacilli bacterium | reverse complement strand
TGGGCCTGACAGGACTTGAACCTGTGACCCCACGCTTATCAAGCGTGTGCTCTAACCAACTGAGCTACAGGCCCAATTTCTGAAACGCATATTAAGTATACATTATTTTTTTTATTTTGGCAAGCCTTTTTTAATATTTTTTATAATTTTTTTAATATTTTATGCTATTAAAGAAAGAATTAAACAATAAAATACTATTTTCATCCATTAAACTTTCAGGATGCCATTGGACTCCAATAAAAAATCTTTTATTTTTATCTTCAATTGCTTCTATTATTTTATTAGTTGCAGCAACATCTAAATCAGTTTTTAAAATGTATGATTTATGGCGACTATTAACTAATATTTTATTTTTTTTAATTATTTGATGTAATTTTGAATTATTATTTATTTCAATATAGTGAACATATTTAGCTAAACTTTTATGATCATCAATATCATCCATAACTCCGTTAAATGTCATTCCCATCGTCTGCATACCTAAACAAATACCTAAAGTTGGTATATTTTTATCATATAAGTATTTAGTTATTAATATATCTATATCGTAATAATCTGAGCCACCTTGTAAAATAAAACCATTACATATATCTAGTAAATTTTTAATTTTATTAAATTCTTCATCTGAATCATTATTAAAATTAACTATTATTCCAATAGGTATACAATTATATTTATAAATAACATTTATAATTTCTTGATTAAATGTTATTTTATCTTCATTTTTTCTTCCTATAATTCCGATATACATATAAATCACCTAATTTATTATATGTATATGGTAATATTTGTTTATAAAAAAATATAATTAATTAAGGAGGGAAAAATGAAAAAGTTTTGGAAAAATTATAAATTTCCAATTATATTATTATTTTCTATTATAATAGGTTGTATTTTAGGTATAATTTTAGAAGAAGATGCTGTTATATTAAAACCATTTGGAACAATATTTTTAAATATGATGTATACGATTGTAGTACCTTTAGTATTCTTTACAATATCTAGTAGTATTGCTAATATGGTTAATTTAAAAAGATTAGGTAAAATATTAAAATATGTTTTTTTAGTATTTATCTTAACTAGTGCAGTAGCCGGAATTTTAATGTTAGGTGTTACTAAAGTAATTGATCCAGTTGGTAATGCGAATATCGTTTTAGAACAAGGCGAGGCTACCGAAGTAAGTATTGGTGATCAAATTGTTCAAGCATTAACAGTAACTGATTTTTCTAATTTATTATCTAGAAGCAATATGTTACCTTTAATAATATTTACGATATTATTTGGTATTGGTGTGGCTTTAACTAAGAATGATAAATTAGCTAAATCATTAGAAAATATATCTAATGTAATGATGAAAATAATTAATATTATTATGTATTATGCACCAATCGGATTATGTGCTTATTTTGCTAATTTAATAGGGGAATTTGGTCCACAATTAATTGGTAGTTATGCTAAAAGTATGATTTTATATTATGTAATGTGTGTAGTTTATTTTGTAATATTTTATTATTTATATGCTTATATTGCAGGTAAGAAAAAAGGAGTTAAATTATTTTATAAAAATATATTTTCAGCAGCAGCCACATCTTTAGCAACACAGTCTTCATTAGCAAGTTTACCAACTAATTTAGAAACAGCTAGTAATATGAATATACCTAAAGATATAAGAGATGTAACATTACCTATCGGTGCTACAATGCATATGGAAGGCTCTAGTATGGGAGCAATTTTAAAAATAGTATTTTTATTTGGAATATTTAATATGCCGTTTGTAGGATTTGATACTTATGCTATAGCAATAACAATAGCAGTATTAAGTGCAGTAGTTATGTCTGGAATTCCTGGCGGTGGTTTAATAGGTGAAATGTTAATAGTTTCTTTATATGGATTTCCTTTAGAAGCATTTCCAATTATTGCTACAATTGGTTGGTTAATTGATCCACCAGCCACTTGTTTAAATGTAGTAGGGGATGTATCAAGTTCAATGTTAGTTACAAGATTGGTTGAAGGTAAAGATTGGATAAAATAAAAATAGACGAAAGTCTATTTTTTATCATTATTTTCAAATGCTCTTAATACTTCAATTGGAACAGCAAATATAATTGTATTTGATTGATCAGAACTAATATCATTCAATGTTGATAATGTTCTTAGATGTAAAGCACCTGGAGTTGTAGCCATAATTTCAGCAGCTTTGGCTAGATTTTGTGATGCTTCAACTTCACCTTGTGCTTTAGTAATTACAGCAGTTTTTTCTCTTTCTGCTTCAGCAGCTTTAGCAATAACTCTTTTCATTTCTTCTGGTAATGAAATATCTTTTAATTCGACATTTTCAACTTTGATTCCCCAAGGATCAGTTGCTTCATCAATCACTTTACATATTTCAGTAGAAATTTTTTCTCTTTCACCTAATAACTCATCTAATGATACAGCTCCAACAGCATTACGCATAGTTGTTTGGGCTAATTGACTAACTGCATATCTAAAGTTTTCAACGGCTAATATTGCTTTAGAAGCATCGAATACTTTGTAGTATAATACCGCATTAATTTTAACTGAAACATTATCTTTAGTAATTGCCTCTTGTTCAGGAACATCAACTGCTTTTGTTCTAATATCAACTTTTTTAAATGATTGAAAAATTGGTAAAACTAATCTCCAACCTGGTTCCATCATTTTGCTGAATTTTCCAGTTGTAAATTTAACGCCTCGTTCATATTCATCAATTTGTTTAACTGATGATAAAATAACTAAAACAACAATAATTAAAATAATCCACATAAAATACCTCCTTACTTAATTATATAAATTTTTTCTTAATAATTCAATATTTTCATTCATTATAGTAAAATAATCTTTTTTATTGCTTATTTCATTTTCTGTTAAGTTAGTTAACATATGTAATTTTATTATTTCAACATCAGTTCCCTCAATTAAATTATTAATTATTTCATTTGGTTCGTCATATTGTTTAATGTATATATAATTTACTTTATCAATTTCAATTAAAGATTTGACATCACTTATTGTTTTACTATTCGCATTTTCATCTAAAACATAAACTGTTAAACCGTATTTATCTCGTGATAAAAATTCAAACATTTCATCATTTGTAACTAATATTTTATTTGTCGCTTCTTTAGTTGTATCAGATAATTTAGATCCAATTTTATCCAATTCTTCTTTTAAAGTATTAAAATTATTTTCAATATTTTGTTTTAAATAATAGTTACTAATATATTCATTTAAACCATTTTTAATACTACGCGCTAAAGTTAATAATCTTGATGGATCGAACCATATCTCTTCTAAACCATAAAATTCATCCATTGTTAAATTATCTGTTGCATTAATTATTTTTAATTTTTTATTATTTTCAAACATCGGTTTAACATATTCACCTTCATACAATAATGAATTAAATATGAATAAATCTGCTTTACTATAATCTGTTAATTGTTTATCTGTTAATGTATAAAGTAAATTGTCACATTCTTCACATTTTTCTAATTGAATATTAACGCCATTTGGATAAATACTTTCGATATTACTATATTCACCATATAATCTTTCGGTTATATAAGTAATTGGATAAATAGTTGTATAAATATTTATTCCTTCCATCGTATCTCTTTTAAAACATCCTGTTAAACATAAAATACTAATAATTAATAAAATAATTTTTTTCATTTTTTTCTCCTCTCTGGTACAGGATCATAACCACAACTTCCAAATGGGTTACACCTAATTATTCTTTTAATAGTCAAAATGCTACCTCTAAATGAACCATGTTTTATTATTGCTTCGATTCCATAATTTGAACAAGTAGGAGTATGTCTACAACAATTATGCCAAGGTCCCGGTATCATCTGATATGTTTTAATAAATCCTAATAAAAAATATTTCATAATAATAATTATACATTAAAAAATATAAAAAGTAAATTTTATTTTTGATAATTTTATAGTATAATATATGTGGTGATTTGATGAAATTGTTGAATGATTTAAAAATAGATTATCGAAATGAAAAGTTATATATAACTGCTTTAACGCATACTTCATTTGCTAATGAAAATAATGAAGAAAGTTATGAAAGACTAGAATATTTAGGTGATGCAGTTTTAGAACTAGTTATAAGTGAATATTTGTATCAAACAACAGACTATGAAGAAGGGGTTATGACTAAACTACGAGCTAAATATGTTTGTGAAGATGCTAATTTTGAATATGCTAAAAGATTGAATTTAAATAAATATTTAAGGTTAGGTCATGGAGAAGAAGAAAATGGTGGAAGATATCGTAAAGCAATAGTTGCGGATATATTTGAAGCGTTTATTGGAGCAATGTATTTAGATTTAGGATTTAGTTATGTTAAAAAATTTATATATGATAATGTTATAATACTAATTGAAAATAAAGAAATAGAATTTGATACTGATTATAAATCTATATTACAAGAATTAGTTCAAACAGATAAAAGATCTTTAGAATATGTTGTAGTTGATGAGTTTGGTCCTGCGCATAATAAAACATTTAAAGTAATAGTTAAAATAGATAATATTATTTATGGTGAAGGAATGGCTCATAGTAAAAAAGAAGCCGAACAACAAGCAGCTCACGATGCTTTAAAAAAAGCACAAAATGGTTAAAAGATATTGATAAATAAAAAAAATAAATGTAAAATATAGGAGGTGATTTGAAATGGGAAGAGCGTATGAAGTAAGAAAAGCAAGTATTCAAAAAACAGGAGCAGCACGTGGCAAAATTTATAGTATGTATGCTAAAGAAATTTATCAAGCAGCTAAAAATGGTGGTACTAGTTTAGAGGCTAATGCATCATTAAAAAGATTAGTGGAAAGGGCTAAAAAAGAACAAGTTCCATCTGATATTATTAAAAGGGCAATCGATAAAGTAAATAGTGGTATAGATGAAAATTATATTAAAAATACTTATGAATTATTTGGCCCAGCAGGTTCTACTTTAATAGTTGAATGTTTAACTGATAATGTTAATAGAAGTGTAAGTGATTTAAGAGCAGTTGTTAATAAATGTCATATTAAAATGGGAAGTATTGGTAGTGTTTCTTATAATTATGATAATTTATGTATTGTAAGTTTTAAGGGATTAAGTATTGATGATACGATTAATGCCTTAATTGAAAATGATATAGATGTTAAAGATATTGAAGAAGATGATGGTATTGTTATTTATGGTGATCCACAAGATTTATTTAAAATAAAAGAAAGTATTATTAAAATTTTACCTAATGTTACATTTGATATGGATGAAATTACTATGCTTGCAAAAGATAAAGTTGAATTAACTGGTGAAGATTTAGAATTGTTTAACAAATTATTAGCTATGTTAGATGATGTTGAAGATGTTTCAAATGTTTACCACAACGTATCAAATATATAAAAAATTATGTAAAATTAGAAAAAATTGCAAAAAAATGCAATTTTTTTTTAATTCTTGCAGGAATTCGCTATACTTTTGGCTAATATAACTAGTAGGGAGGTAAAAAATGTTTAAAAGAATTAAGCAAGAAGGTTTAAAAGATTGTGGTCCAAGTTGTTTACTTAATATAATTAGATATTATAAAGGTAATGTTGATATCAATGATTTAAAAGAAATGTGTAAAACTGATAAATCAGGAACGACTGCGTATCACTTAATCGAAGCAAGTAAAAAATTAGGTTTTGAAAGTTATGGAATTAAATGTAAATTAAATGATTTAAAAAAAGAAAATGTAATACTTCCATGTATTGCCCATGTAATTATAAATAACTCCTACAAACATTATGTTGTAATTGAAAAAATAGATTTTAAAAAGAAAAGATTATTGATTAATGATCCGATTGGAAAACGTAAATATAGCTCGTATAAAGAATTTGATAATATATTTAATAATGTATTAATAATATTATATCCTATTAAAAAAATACTAAATACCCCCAATAACTCGTGTATAAAATTTATAAAAGAAATAACTCATACCTCAACTAATCAATTGGTTCAAGTTGTTATTATATCTATTTTTATTACAATATTTTCTATTATCACATCGTTTTATATGCAATATATGGTAGATAATATTTTTTCTAAACAGAAAATCATCTTAATATTTATGTTATTTTTACTTGTTTATTTATTAAAAATAATATCCGATTTTTTAAGAAACAAAATATTAATTTTAATTAATCAAAAAATAGATTTCAATCTTACTTTCAATTCCTTTAAACAAATAATAAACCTCCCATATCGTTATTATAAAAATAATACAACTGGTGAAATAATATCAAAGATAAATGATTTAGAAGCTGTAAGACAAGTGATTGCCAAAGTGGCTTTAAGTTTATTTATCGATCTACCGCTCACTATTTTATCTTTAATAATTATGTATATTTTAAATTCTACTTTATTTTTTATAAGTTTAGTTATTATGTTATTTTATTTATTAATAATAGTTATATTTAGAAATAAATTTAATGAATCAATCGATGAAACTATCTTGAATAAATCATTAGTAACTTCTTATATGGTTGAAGCGATTAATGGTTATGAAACATTAAAAGGATGTAATATAGAAAATAAAATTATTAATAATTTTGAAGATAAATATGCTACTTATTCTAATAAAATTAAAGACTTAGATGAATGTTATAATTATCAATATTTACTAAAAGAATTAATAAATAATCTTGGCTTTTTAGTCATTATATTAGTAGGAATTATTTTAGTAATGGATAACAAAATAACGATTGGTACATTATTGTCCTTCAATTCTTTACTTATCTACTTTTTAAGTCCAATTAGAAATATCATTGATTTAGATAACAATTTAAAACAAGCAAAAATATCGATAAAAAAAATATTGTATTTATATTATAAGAGAAACGATGTTCAAGTTAAACCTATTATTGGCGATATTGTATTTAATAATCTAAGTTATAGTTTTGATGATGTTACTAATGTTTTATCAAATATTAATCTAACGATAAAACAAAAAAGTAAGGTTATGGTATTAGGTAGTAGTGGTAGTGGGAAAAGTACTTTATTTAAAATTTTAAAGCAACATTATGAAATTGAAAGAGATAAAGTATATATTGGTGATATTGATATTAACGACTACAAATTAAATAATATTGTTTATGTATCACAAAATGAAATATTATTTTCTGATACTATTGAAAACAATATAGGTAACGATATTTATAGAGTAGCTAAAATATGTTTAGTCGATGAAATAGTTAAAAAAAATCAATTAGGGTATAAAACTTTAATTGAAGAAAACGGCTTTAATTTATCAGGTGGTGAGAAACAACGAATAATATTAAGTCGCGCTATTTCTAATCCTTTTGATATTTTAATAATCGATGAAGGATTGAGTCAAGTTGATACAAATATGGAACGCATAATTATGAAAAATATTTTAAAAGAATATCAAGATAAAACGATAATTTTCATATCCCATCGTTTAGATAATATGGATTTATTTGATAAAGTAATAAAAATAGAGAAAGGAAAAATAATCGATGATTTATCAAAAAATACATAATAACCATTCATATATATTAAATAAAAAGACCTCTAAAATAATAATTATTTGGCTCATATTTCTAAGTATTAGTTTTATCTTATTCTTAATTATAGCGTTAAAGTATGAGTATAATATTTATAATTCATATTTTGGCTACATTAAAAAAATTGATAATTCATTTTATACGATTATTTATGTACCTAATGATAAAGTAAATGAATTATCTACAAGTATTTTGTTAGTTGATGATTTAGAGTATGATTTTGAAATTGTTTCAATAAGTGATGAATATTTTGTTAATAATGATGAGTTATGTTATGAAGTAATATTAAATTTTAATTTAAAAGAAAAATATTTGATAGAAAATAATATTATTAATTTAGTATTAAAAAATAACAAAACGACAATTTATCAAGAATTAAAGAAAGGATTGAAAAAATGGCAAGGTTAGAAAAAAATGAATTACAAAAAATATCTGGTGGTGGTTTAGGTACCGGTTTATTAATAGGAGCAGGAATTATATTTTTAATCGGTGTTATCGATGGTTATATAAGACCACTTAAATGTAATTAGGAGGTGAAATATGTTAGAAAAAGAAGAATTATTACAAGTAGTAGGTGGTATTAATATTACTGGTAGTTTGTTAACTTCAATCTATAAAGGTATTAATGCTATAATGGATGTCGGAAGAAGTTTAGGTAGTGCGATTAGAAGAGCAATATCAGGTTCGATGTGTCCAGTATAATAAAAAATCATTATAAACAAATTATATTAGCAGTTATAGTACTTTGTTTATTACCTTTGTTTCCTATTTGTGTGGAAATAATCTTTAAATTTGGCAATTTAGTAGGTTCTTCTATTAGATGCTTAACTTCTTGTCCTGTATAAAGAATGGTGAAAATCATTCTTTTTCTTTATTTTTATTAAAAATCTATTGTAAATAAAAGAAAAAAGTGATATAATTTCAAGTAGTTATGTGGAAGGAGGGATCATATGTCAAGAGTTGTAGTCAAAAATGGTAATGTTGATGGTGCATTAAAAATGTTTAAACAAAAAAATGTTAAAGATGGCCTCCTAAAAGAAGTAAGAAAAAGAGAACACTATAGTAAACCTGGAGAAAGAAGAAGAGAAGCTAAAAAAGAAGCTATTAAAAATAGTCGTCGTCGTGAAAGAAATTATAATTAAGCCTTATGGCTTTTTTAAATAGAAAGGGAATGATTATGAAAGAAAGAATAATGATCGATTTAAAAAATGCGATGAAAAATCAAAACAAAGATTTACTTAATGTTGTAAGAATGGTTAAAGGTGCTATTCAATTAGAAGAAATTAGTAAAAAAAGAGAATTAACTGATGAAGAAGTAGTAGCTGTAATTTCAAAACAAATTAAAACTAGAAAAGAGACAATTACAGATTTAGAAAAAAGTGGTAGAACCGACTTAATTAAACAAACAGAAAAAGAAATAAGTATATTAGAAAAATATATGCCTGCTATGATGAGTGAAGATGAAATAAATAAAGTAATCGAAGAAGTATTTGCTGAAGTAAAACCAACTAGTGTTCAAGATACTGGAAAAATTATGGGTAAAATCTCACCATTACTTAAAGGTAAAGCCGATATGTCATTGGTTAATAAATTAGTAAAAGAAAAACTAAATAATTTGTAAAAATTGTATGAAATAATACAATTTTTTTATATTTTATAAGAAAAAATGATATAATGTTAGTAAGGTGATAAAAATGTATGACAATAAAAAGATGTTCATATTAGGTATGGCAAGATCTGGTTATGAAGTTGCTAAAGTTTTAGTTAAACATAATTGTGAAATTTTAATTACCGATATGAAAGAACAAGATGAAGAAAAAGTAAAAGAATTAAAAAGTTTGGGAATCAATTTAATAATAACTGATAAACCAGAAGAGTTATTAGATGATAGTTTTTCTTATGTTGTTAAAAATCCTGGTATAAAAGTAGATCATCAAGTATGTTTAAAAGCCAGTAAATTAAACATACCAGTTATTAATGAATTAGAAGTAGCTTATCATTATCTACCAAAAAATACTAAAATAATAGCTATTACTGGTAGTAATGGTAAAACGACAACGACAACTTTAACTTATGAAATATTAAAGGAAGCAAATTTACCTGTTCATTTAGGTGGTAATATTGGGTATCCTATGTGTTCTTTATTAGATAAATTAAAAGAAAATGAAATAATTGTAATCGAATTATCCGCTCAACAATTACACGATTTTGATGATTTTAAAACGGATATTGGCATTTTAACTAATTTGACGCCAGTTCATTTAGATCATTTTAAAACTTATGAAAATTATAAAAGATGTAAGAAAAAAATATTTAATCATCACACTAATTTAGATTTAGCTATTTTAAATGGTAGTAATCAAGATGTTATAGATTTAACTAATGATATTAAATCTAAAAAAGTTTATTTTTCTTCTTCTAAGGATTGTGATATATATATTAAAAATAATGCAATTTATTATAATGAAGAAATTATTAAATTAAATGATATTAAATTAAAAGGTAACCATAATTATGAAAATATTATGTGTGCGATTGTCGTAGCTAAACAATTTAATGTTTCTAATGAAGTAATTAAAAAAGTGTTAACTACTTTTACTGGTGTTGAACATAGATTAGAATTTGTTAAAGAATTAAATAAAAGAAGTTTTTATAATGATTCCAAAGCAACTAATGTAACTTCAACTATTATTGCTTTAGATTCATTTAAACAACCTACTATTTTACTATTAGGTGGATTAGATAGGGGACATTCTTTTGATGAATTGTTAAGTCATATGAAAAATGTTAAATTTGTCGTATGTTATGGTCAAACTAAAGATAGAATTTTAGATTTTTGTAATAAAAACAATATAACTTGTTATAAAAAAGACAATTTAGAAGAAGCAACTATTTTAGCCTATAATAATTCAAAAGAAGATGATGTAATCTTATTAAGTCCTGCTTGTGCTTCTTGGGATCAATATGAAAAATTTGAAGATAGAGGAGATGACTTCAAAAGAGTAATAAAAAGTTTGAGGTGATTTATGAAATTATTTTATGTTTATTGGAGTAGTTATGATTTAAAACATAAAAGAATAATTGGTTTTTTAATTCACGATAATTTATGGTATTTTAAATATAATAATAATATTGAAGAAACTATCAAATTAGGATTTAGACCATTTCCCGATATGAGTGATATAAATAAAATTTACGAAAGTAAGGAATTATTTTTAACTTTCAAAAATAGATACAAAGATATCGAACTTATGGAAAATGAAACAGGTGAATTGATAACCGATAAAATTATGCTAAAACATATAAAAGAAAGAGTATGATTATATGCAACGAATCGATGTTACAAAATTAGAATTTTTAAGAATAGAGCCACGAGGTAAGGCAATATTTGAAAAATTTTGGGTAGATGATAATGGTGTTAAAAAATTAGTAAAAGTAAGTGAGAATAACGATCAAGACATTATGGAATATTTGACTTGTTTGATTTTAAAAGAATTAAATATTCCTTGTGTCGATGTTGAATTGGGGTATGATGGTTTTTCTAAAAAAAATTGTTGTTTAGTTACTAGTTTTTTAGACGAAGGCGATGTATCTTATGATATTTATGAATGCGAGGTGATAAGAGATAAGGATGAAGATAAAGAATTGGATTTATGCTTTAAACAAGTATTTAATAAATATACTAGTCTATATGATTTTGATGATATTGATCGATTAAAACAAGACTATATAAGAATATTATTTGGTAAATGTTTAACCGATAATCTTGATTCCAAATTAGAAAATATTGGTTTAATATTTAATGAAAAGACTAAACAATATAGATTACCTCCTTCTTATGATAATGGTCTATCGTTTAATAGTTTTAAATCAGTTGGAACACCTTATTGTTGCGTCGGCAATCAATATTTTGAAATACCTAAAATAATTGATTACATATTAACTAATTATTTTGATTATGTAGAAGATATATTAAATAACTTAAATACTTTAAATGATGAATTAAATTCTATTTTAGAGCCTTTAGATATAACAATAGATAAAAAAAGATATATTATAAATTATTTAAAAAATATTGAACAATATATAAGAAAGGATACAAAATGCAAATAAAAAGTCAAGGAATTGTTAATGGTACAATTTTAGATAAATATGGTAAAAGAGGCGATATGAATTTATCTATCCCTTTAGAATTTTTAGATTATCCAATTAATACAAAATCATTTGTTGTCATTATTGAAGATTTTGATGCCATAGAAGTATGTGGTCACGATTTTGTCCATTGGTTGGTCGCTAATTTAACTGAACCATATTTAGAAGAAAATGCTAGTTTAAATAACCATAATTTTGTTGAAGGTAAAAATGATTTTGGTCGTAATAACTATGGTGGTATGGCGCCACCTAATAAACCACATTACTATGACATAACAGTTTATGCTTTAGATTGTATATTAAATTTAAAAGAAGGATTTAGTTATGATGAACTAAAATCAAGTATTAAAAATCATATTTTAGATGAGGCTAATATCAAAGGATTATATAATAATTGAAAGGGTTGATGTTTATGAAAATAAAAGATATTAAAGCAAGAGAAGTATTGGATTCAAGAGGAAATCCAACGGTTGAAGTAGATGTTATATTAGAAAATGGTGTATTAGGTAGAGCAATAGTTCCAAGTGGTGCTTCTACCGGTAGTAGAGAGGCTTTAGAGTTAAGAGATAATGATTCTAGATATATGGGTAAAGGTGTATTAAAAGCAGTTAATAATGTTAATACAATTATAAGAGAAAAATTGATTAGTATGGATGCTATGGACCAAAAATTAATCGATAAAACATTAATTGAATTAGATGGCACAGAAAATAAAAATAACTTAGGTGCTAATGCAACACTTGGTGTATCAATGGCAGTATTAAAAGCGGCTAGTATTGCTAGTGGTAAACCATTATACCGTTATGTTGGCGATGGAACAACCTTACCACGACCAATGATGAATATTTTAAACGGTGGGGCTCATGCTGATAATAATCTAGATTTTCAAGAATTTATGATTATTCCTAATGCTTATACATTTAAAGAAAGATTAAGAATAGGATCAGAAGTATTTCATACATTAAAAAAAGTATTAAAAGAAAAAGGATATAATACTAATGTCGGTGATGAAGGCGGATTTGCTCCTAATTTAAAAAGTAATAGAGAGGCTTTAGATGTAATCGTTGAAGCAATTACTAAAGCCAATTACACACCGGGTGTAGATGTAAATATTGGACTAGATGTGGCAGCAAGTGAATTTTATGAAGATGGTGTTTATAATTTAAAAGGAGAAAATAGGAAATTAAACATTAATGAATTAATCGAATTTTATAAAGAATTATGCTCTAATTATCCAATTATTTCTATTGAAGATCCAGTCGATGAAGACGATTGGGATGGATTTATTGAAATAACTAAACAATTAGGTGATAAAATCCAATTAGTAGGTGATGATTTATTTGTAACTAATAAAAAATATCTACAATATGCAATAGATCATAAGGCTGGTAACGCTATTTTATTAAAAGTAAATCAAATAGGTACTATTACTGAAACTTTAGAAACTATTGATTTAGCTAAGAAAAATGGTTATAAAACAATAATATCTCATCGTAGTGGGGAAACAGAAGATACAACTATCGCTGATTTAGCAGTTGGACTTAATTTAGGTCAAATTAAAACTGGTTCATTATCGAGAACAGATAGAATTTGTAAATATAATCAATTATTAAGAATTGAAGAGGAATTAGAAAAATAATTCCTTTTTATTATAAAATATGATATAATTTTATTGTAGAAGGTGATTTAAAATGACTAAGAAAAAAGTAAGAAAAGAAGTAAAGAAAGATAATAATGCAAGAGTTGAGATATATGGTATATTATTAATCTTAGCGGCTATAATCGGTTGCTGTCGATTTGGATTATTATCTAATATTATAGTTGGATTTGCTGGCTTCTTAGTTGGAGTTTTATGGACTATTTTATTAGTAATAGTTGGTATAATCGGTGGTTATATGATTGTTAAAAGAACTAAACCTGATTTATTAACTAGTAAACTAATTGGATTATATATAATTATATTAGGTATATTATGTTTATTTCATTTAGGATATATCAAACAATTAATTGTTGATGATACTATTGGTTATGGAACTGTTATCGAAGAAACATTTAATAACTTAAACTATTTTATTGATGGTTCGATGGATATTCAAGGTGGGGGAATGATAGGAGCAGTTCTTAGTGTAACAATGGTAAAATTAGTATCATTACAAGGTGCTAATGTTGTAAGTATTGCTTTAATAATATGTGGATTTATTTTATTTACAGGTATTACAATTTACGATATTATTAAATCATTAGAAAATGGAGTTAAAAAGACAGTTCAAGGAACAGTTAATTTAGCGCATAAAACTAAAGATAAAGAACATATTAAAAAGGTTGAAGATGAATATGAAAAAGACGATAAAATTGTAATTTCTAGTATGGATGAAATTATTCAAACTGAAGAAGTTAAAAAAGATGACATTGAAACTATTGAATTAGATGAAATAAAAAGTGATAGTACAAATATTAATTATAAATATCCTCCTATTAGTTTGTTATCTAAACCAACTAAAAAAAATAACAAAGAAAATCAAGATGCAATTAAAGATACTATCGATATATTGCAAACTGTATTTCATGATTTTGGAATAGAAGCCAAAGTAGTGGCTATTAATATCGGACCGGCTGTAACACAATATGAACTAGACATTAAAGCAGGAACTAAATTAAGTAGAATAGTAAGTTTGGATAAAGAACTTGCTTTGGCACTAGCGGCTAAAAGTGTTCATATACAAGCGCCAATTCCTGGCAAAAAAACTGTTGGTGTGGAAATACCTAATAAATCTGTAACGATGGTTAGTGTAAGAGAGATATTAGAAAGTGTTCCTAAAGGAATGGAAGATTCTAAATTATTAGTTACTTTAGGTAAAGATATAATGGGTAAACCAATTTATTGTGAAATAAATAAAACACCGCATTTATTAGTTGCAGGTTCAACTGGTTCTGGTAAATCTGTATGTATTAACAGCATGTTAGTATCAATATTAATGCGTACTAAACCAGATGAAGTTAAATTAGTTTTAGTCGATCCTAAAAAGGTTGAATTATCAATGTATAATGGTGTTCCACATCTATTAACACCTGTTGTAACTGATCCTAAAAAGGCTAATATAGTATTAAAAAAAATAGTTACGGAAATGGAACATCGCTATGATTTATTTGAAGAATCGGGAACAAAAAATATTGCTGGATATAATGCTTATTTAGAAAAGAAAAATAAGACAAAAGATGAATTTGGTCAAATAAAAAAACTACCGTATATTGTAGTTATAATCGATGAATTAGCAGATTTAATGTTAGTTGCCGCTAAAGAAGTTGAAGAATCTATTATGCGAATTACGCAAATGGCAAGAGCGGCAGGTATTCATTTAATTGTTGCTACACAAAGACCATCTACTGATGTAATTACTGGTGTTGTAAAGGCTAATATACCATCTCGTATTTCATTTGCTGTTTCTTCAAGTATTGATTCAAGAACAATATTGGATATGACAGGTGCGGAAAAATTATTAGGTAAAGGGGATATGTTATTTTTACCACAAGGTGAAAATATTCCAATAAGAGTTCAAGGAACATTTATATCTGATGAAGAAATTAAAGCAGTTGCTGATTATACAATATCCCAACAAAAAGCAAGATATGATGAATCAATGCAAGTTGCTTCTGAAGATGTGAAAGGTGCTACAACGATGACTGATGATGCAATGGAAGAACCACTATATAATGAGATAGTAGAATTTGTTGTAACGCAAGGTAAGGCTAGTGCATCATTATTACAAAGAAGATTTAGATTAGGCTATAATAGGGCTGCTAGGGCAATTGATTTATTAGAGGAAAGAGGTATTATTGGACCTTCTAATGGATCTAAACCTAGAGAAGTATTAGTTAAATTAGAAAAAAATCAGGAATAATTCTAAATTGGGAATGTTCCTGATTTTAATTTATGACAATAAATGATATAATAAAAACATTTGAAAGAAGGATTTTAAATGAATGAAATACAGGAAATATATATTAATTTAGATGATTCAGGAAAACTAACTTCAAAGGAACATATAAGCGTTTATGGAGGATTAGTTTTCTTGTCTAAAAAAGAAAAAGATAAATTTATTACACAATATAGAAGCATTATTAATGACATAAAGTGTAGTTATTGTAATTTTAAAGATTTATGTCAAAATAATTGTCCTGAAATTAAGAATACTAATATAAAAAAAACAGATAAAAGGAGAATAATGAACTATATAAAAAAATATTATGTAGTTGCGTTAATAATAAAAAATGATGATGTATATGAACACATTAAAGAAAGTAAGGCAGCAAAAGGAAGGTTTTTAGATTATTCAATTAGAAGAATGATAAAAGAAATAATTAAGGATTTAATAAAAAACGGTAATATTAATGCGACAAAACCGATTCGTTTAATTGTTAATATCGATCAACAAAGTACGAAAAGTAACGGTTATTACAATTTACGTGATGGATTAATTGAGGAATTAAAATATGGAATATGTAATTATAACTATTCTGGTAAAATAAATCCTATTGTTTTTTCCGATTTAGAAGTTAAAGTGACTTATCAAGATTCTGGTAAAAGTTATGTTGTTCAAGCAGCAGATTTGTTAGCAGGAACAATTAGAAGAATGGTTATTGATAATGATTTATCATTATCAAAGGTCGTTGATTTTAAAATAATTCTTCCATAATAAAGAAAAAAAGTCACAAATGTGACTTTTTCCCAGTTAGGGCGACGTACAATAACAGCACGCTTAATTAAAAAAATCGTATCCTAACTATCGACCTGACGAGAATTCCTCTCCGGTGATATAATAATACTATAGTTTTTAATAAATGTCAAGTTAATGACTTTTACTAATGCATTATTATATATTTATTATATGTAATAAAATTGAAAATATTTTATATTTTTCTATATAAGCCAATAGCTTTACCTAAAATTGTAACATTGTCCATAATAAATGGTGCCATTGTATCATTTTCTGGTTGCAATCTAAAATGATCTTTTTCTTTATAAAATGTTTTTAAAGTTACTTCATTTTCATCAGTCATTGCTACGACTATTTCTCCATTATTAGCGGTGTTTTTCCTTTCAACTATAACGATATCGCCATCTAAAATACCAGCATTAATCATACTTTCACCACTTACTAATAATGTAAATACATCTTTATTTTTAGGAATTAAATATGATGGTAAACTAAAATATTCATCTGGATTTTCAATAGCTTCAATTGGATTACCAGCAGTAATTTTCCCAAGTAATGGTACTTCTATGATTAATTCATTTTTAATTTCATATTCATTATCAACTAATATTTCTATTGTTCTATTTTTACTTTCTTCTTTTTTAATATATCCTTTTTTTTCTAAGTTATTTAAATGGACTTGAACTGTTGCTGTACTAGACAAATTCATCTCTTGACATAATTCTCTTACTGTTGGTGCATATCCGTGTTTAACAACATATTTTTTTATTATGTCTAACATTTTTTCTTGTTGATTAGTTAATTTCTCCAAAGTGAAAACCTCCTTTTAACTTTCTATTAACATCTTAACATATAAATTTACATTTGTCAAACAAATTTTCGTTTTTCACAAAAAATATATTGACACGAATATTTGTTCGTGATAAAATTAAATCATGAAAGGAAGGGTGCTATGGAATACTATACAATTAAAGATATTCAATTATTAACTGGTTATAGTAAAAGAAAAGTTTATCTGCTGATTAAGAAATTAAATCAGGAAATTAAAGAAAGATATAAAGATTACAAACCAGTAATATTTGAAAATAAGATTGAAAAAATTTATTTTATTAAAAGAATGGAGATTGAATTATGAAAGAAATGTTAAAAGATAAAACTATTATTGCTTTTATTATTATTATGTTAGGGATAACTATTATTAGTACGCCTAGTACCAAACTAGAAGAAACAAAAGATATAAATGAAGAATATATATCTTATAATTTAAAATAACTTTAGGAAAACCTAAAGCTTTTTTATTGGAAACTAGATTATTTTACATTTTTCTTTTTTCTCATAAATAAATTTATAAAATGATATAGCAACACTTTCAATTTGTTGTTCACTTAAATTTCTTAAATAAAATAATGCTCGTTGTCTTGTAACTTCGTGAGCTAAACAATAAAATAAAGGAAATTTTAATTCTATTTCGGTAATTGGTTCGACAACTTTCATTTGTTTTGAATTTAATCTTTGTTTTGACTGAAACAAAATATGAGTAGGTAAATTATCTTTTTCTAAAGCCTTAGCAACAAAACTATCCACAGTATAATTCTATCTATATAATTATATATTTTAGGATACATATTTTTTAAAAAATTATTGACATTTTTATCAAATGTTCTAACTTCTTCAATCGGTACTAAATAATATTTCATAAATTAACTCCTAACTTTTTTTAATATTTTTTTAAATACTTTTTTTCTAACTTTTTTGTTAAAAATGCAGATTATTAAAATTACAACAAAAATAACAATACCTAGTATAACATATAAATAATCATTTGTCTCGCTCCAAATACCAATTTTACTAGTTTTAGCAAGCAATTCACTTGCCTCTAAAATATAAGTATATTGGTAATCATCATATAAATAGGCTACTTCACCTAAACCATTTTTAATTATTAAATCTTGTAATAAAGTATCATCGACAAATACCCAAACTAAATGACGATCATATTTATCTAATTTATCACTATTAGGATCATATTCTATTTCAATTTTAGTAGCATTGCTTAACATATTACAAGTATAATCACTGGCTTCTTTACCATAAGGTTCTTTTTTAGTA
Organism: uncultured Bacilli bacterium; assembly: GCA_944372275.1. GTDB lineage: Bacteria > Bacillota_I > Bacilli_A > RF39 > UBA660 > Faecisoma. The sequence continues at coordinate 20,819 of CALVYO010000001.1, read as the reverse complement.
GTTGATTCTGGTGTATCAATAGCTAAAAATCTAGTTTTTATTCTTTCACCATCTAAAATAAACCAAGCCGTATCACCATCGACACATTTGTCTAAAGTAACCTCTAATTTTGAAGCATTAACATTAACAATAAATAAAAAACTAATTACTAAACCAAAAATAAATTTCATTACTATCACCATATTTATTATATCAAAATTGACAGTACATTTTCACAAAAAAATCACATTTTTCGACAATAGTCGACAATTAATATTGACAAAAAATGGTGGTATGCTATAATTATATTGTATTGTAAAGGATATCAGAGTATACAAAAGGGGTGTAAGTAAAAGATGGAAAGTAAATTTACTAAAACTACCGATAAATTAAAAAAAGAGAAAAAACTAAAAAAAAGATTCAAACTTGCCGTGCTCTTATTACTTCTACTTTTACTTATTTTATATTTTGTAATAGGTATTATTTATAATAGTGGTAATTTTAGCATAACACTCGATAAAAATCTTTATTTGAATAATGGCATAATTATCTATGATGATTTTCAATATAAAGTATATCGAACAGAACTACTCGCTAAAGCACCTAAAACATTCGATAGCATTAAGGAAATTTGGCTACCTGAAGATATCGAAGATTACGAAGGTGGTTCACATAATGGCGATAGTTATTTGATATATACATTTTATATTGAAAATACAGGAGATGAAGTTGCTGGCTATACAAGTGAAGTTTTAATCGATGATGTTATCAAAAATGTTGATGCTGCCATCAGAGTTAGAATTTATAAGAACGGAGAATATCAAACTTATGCTAAATTGTCAAGTGAAGGAAATGCTGAACCTAATACAGTTCCTTTCTTAACTGATGAAGTAATTATGAGTAATGATGTTGATTCTTTTGAACCTAATGCTGTGGATAAGTATACAATCGTTTTATGGATTGAAGGCGAAGATCCTGATTGTACCGACAATATATTAGGTGGAGAATTTAAAGTTCGTATGAATTTTAAACCAATCGAAGCAGAATAAGGGAAAGAAGGGATTATGAAAAGAAGAAAAAAGAAACATGAAACAAAAGTAAAAAAATTACTTGTTGCTGCTGTTTTATGTACGATAATCCTAATAGTTTCTACTTATGCTTGGTTCATTGGTATGAAGGTTGTTAATGTTTCTAGTTTTGATGTTCATATTGCAGCGATTGATACTTTATTACTATCGTTAGATGGTGAAAATTGGGAAACGACCGTAACGATTAATGAAGACAATTATAAAACTGCAAGTTATAAAGGAAACACTAACAGTTGGGGTGGCAAAGGATTAGTTCCTGTTTCATCAGTTGGTAAGATTGATACTGGCTCATCAAGACTTATTATGTATGAAAAAGGAAGTTTTACAGCATCACCTGGTGGTTATCGTGTAATGGCTGCTAGAGTAGAAAACACCGGTGCTAAAGAAGTTGATGGATATGTAGTATTCGACTTATTTATTAAAAATAAATCTGGAATTGCTTATTATCCAGAACTTAACAAAAAAAATGAGGAAGCTATTTATTTGGATCCTGCTTCCGAGGTAAAAGCCGCAGAAGATGGGGGAGAAATAAAAGCAGGTATCGAAAATTCTGTAAGAGTAGCATTCGCCCAAATTGGCCGAGTAGTTGCAGTTGAAGATGATATTAGTGTAATTACAGGCATTACTTGTAAATCTAATAGCAATGTTACAGGAATATGTGCTGATCGTGATGCTACAATATGGGAACCAAACGATACTAAACACGTTACCAACGCTATTAGTTGGTATACTACTTCATGTCGTAAAAGAATCGGTGATGATATAACCAATCCTAATTCTTTTAAAGGAACTTGCAATACCATTAAAGATGGTGTTTACTATCCAACATATGCAGTAAGTGGTGTTATCGATTATGATGATAATGTCGATGTGTATGATGGAAAAGAATATAATGGTTATACTAAATCGATATCGACAACATATAAAGCAGGTAAACTATATAAAGTAGATTACTTCACTGATACCGATAAAATGAATGAAGGTGTCGATAGACCAGAATTTATAACACTTGCTCCTAATAGTATTACTAAAGTAAGAATTTATATTTACTTAGAAGGACAAGATGTTGATAATTATGATTTTGCATCTTTAGGCAGAAAAATATCTGTATCATTCGGCTTTACTAAAGAAAGATTCTATGGGGAAGATATTGATTATGATGGTGATCCAGAATTACCAGATGATGTCGTAAGAGACCAAACAGTATCTTATATCAATACGGGTGAAATAACCAACATTTCAAATTCAAAAATTACTTATGATAATGACAATAAATTATTTACTTTACCAAATTGGATGACGAAATTTACATTCGAAGATGGTGGAGTTAAAAAAACAGCTACGCGAGTAGATGATATATGGACAATTAATTAGGAGGTAAAAGATGAAAAATAGAAAATTAAAGAAAAGTAAAAAAATTAAAAATCTAGTTTCAATTTGTGCTTTATGTGCTATTTTATTATCAGTTTCAACCTATGCTTGGTTTATAGGTATGAAAACTGTTAATGTTACTGAATTTGATATTAATATTGCTACTACTGAAGGGTTATATTTATCAATGGATGGAGCTGATTGGCGTTACACTCTAGATGCTAAAAATACACCAGCTTATACAAACCATGCTAACCAATGGTTAGATGGAACAAATGAAGGATTAATTCCAATGTCTTCAATTGGTGAGATGGATGAAGCATCTTCAAGAATGAAATTATATGAAAAAGGAAGTTTAACTGCTGTTACAGGTGGTTATAGATTATTAGCAAGTCGTGTTGACAATAACGTTACACAAAATGCTGGTGGTATCGAATACGAAGAAGGTAATGGTTATATAGCATTCGACTTATTCGTTAAAAACTTATCTGGTGAAGCATATTATCCAGAAGATAATGTTTTAAACGAAGAAGCAATTTACTTAAATACTAATTCAGCAGTTACTGTTGCCTTAGATGGTGAAGGTAATGCTGGTATTGAAAACTCAGTAAGAGTTGGATTTGTACAATTAGGACGCGTTAGTGCAGCTTTAGATACTGATGATGAAGATATTCAAGATTTAGTTACAAGTATGACTTGTGCTGATAGTGAAGATGATGTTAATAATCCACAACACGTTACAGGTATTTGCCGTAATGCTGCTATTTGGGAACCAAATGATACTAAACACGTTCAAAATGCTTTAAATTGGTATAAAGAATCTTGTTTAGAAAGAACAGGCGCAGATGTTAATGCTGCAGGTTCTTATTCAGAAGGTACATCTTGTGCTACATTAAATACAACTACTGCATATCCAACATATGCAATTAGTCGTGAAATTGTTATTGCTGATAACGTAAATGTTTATGATGGTTTAGCTTATAATAAATATGCTGCTAATACTAAAACATTAGTAGAATATAATGCTGCTTCTGCTGGAGTAGGCGGAAAAGCTGATATGAAATTAATCGATATGACTTATGATGCAACAACAAGAACTGGATACTTTACTGATACAATGAAAAATGTTGCTGGTAAAGATCGTCCACAATTTATGACTTTAGCTCCAAACAGTATTACTAAATTAAGAGTATATATTTGGATTGAAGGACAAGATATCGATAACTATGATTTCGCATCATTAGGACAGAAAATTACAATTAACTTTGGATTCACTAAGGAAAGATATAATCAATCTGACTTCCCAGATTATGATGGACCAGATGTTCCAACAACAAATGAATAATTTAATATCACACAAATTGTGTGATATTTTTTTCGATAAAATATAGACATTTTATTTTTATTGTGATATATTATTATTGCGTAAGCGATTATATTATGCTTTTTAGCATATAATAATAATGCTACTAAGTAGCATTAAAAAAGCAGGTGAAGCCAGCCTTAAATGGCAATTAAAAAAGTGAGTGAAGCCAGCTCTATAAATGGCAAATTAAAAAGAGGATTAGAGAGCAAACTCTAATCTTTTTTTTAAATAATTAGTAAATATAGTGCAAAAGATGTCGATTTATGTTATAATTGATATAAGGTAGAGAAGTTAAAGAATAATAAGTGGTAAAGGAAGATATTTATGAAGAGTATATTAAATAAAATACCTAAACAAAATTATTTAATTTTGATTTTAGTATTTATATTAATTTTATCAATTATGATACCTAGTTTGGCCCGCTATCAAAATAGAACATCAATTAATGAAATTGAAGTATGGGATGGTAATGTGGCTACTAGTTATCGAAAGGGAACAGGAACAAGTACTGATCCATATATAATTTCAAATGGTAATGAACTTGCTTATTTTGCTAGTATGCTTAAAACTGAAGATTATCAAGATACATATTTCGAATTAAATAATGATATTGTTTTAAATGATGGTATATTTAGTTATGATGAAGAAGGAATTAAATATAAAATAAATAATACGATTTTTTACATAAAAGAATATACTAATGAAGTATATGATAATAAAGATTATACAGGTACTAAAATTAAAACAATTAATCTATTTGAATCTTTAGATAATTTTAAAGGTTATTTAAATGGTAATTCATATCGTATATATGGATTATATATTACTAATCAAAATGAAGAAGTAGGTTTGTTTACTAATTTAAGTGGTAATGTAAGTAATTTATATGTTGAAAATGCGATGATTTATGGTGGAAATGTTACTGCTGGTATTGCTACTGATAGTACTAACGCATCTTTAACTAATATTTTATATAACGGTTATGTAGTAAGTAATAATGAATTAACTACTAAAACAGAAAGTTATGACATTCCTGAAGTAAGTAGTTTAACCGAAATTGCTATTCCTTATATAGCAGGAAATATTACTAATGTAATTGTTAAAGGTAATATAACAGATACAATTTTAATTAATGAAAGTGAAGTTACTGGTGAATTTAGTTTAGATTTAGGAAAAGTAAATAAAATAACTATTGATACTAATACTTTAATTTCTAATTTAACTTATGAAGTTACTTATAATCCAAATATAACTAGTGGTATTGTTGCCAATGCAAACGATACGATTATTACTAATGTTATTAATAAAGGTTCAATTTATGGAAAAATAAGTAGTGGTTTATTAGGTTATACAAATAATATCAATATTAACAGAGCCTATAATAATGGAACACTTACTGGAGATACAACAACAGGCTTAGTAACAAGTATAAATGGTACATCTAATATCGATAAAAGTTATAGTGTTGGAACTACTGATTATTTAATAAATGATATAAATGGAACAATTAATTTAAAAAATTCTTTTGCTACTGATACGACATATTTATTTAATAATGTAAATGAAACCTTAAATATCGAAAATGTTTATTATACTTCAGGAAATATCGTTAATGAAGGATTAGTTACTGGTCCTATTTTAACTGATATAAATAATTTAAAAACTAAAGATTATGTTTTAACTAATTTACAATTTAATGAATTTATCGATAACGATGATTTACTTAATAATGAAGATAATATTTGGATTTATGAAGAAGGAAGTTATCCGATTTTAGCTATTGATGATATTGCAAGTCCAATCGCTAATATTCATTTAGGATCTTATACTTGGGATAATTTAGGTTATGAATTAAACACAATTAAATTAAATAGTAGTACGGTTTTTAGTATCGAACAAGTTGATGCTTTAAGACCTTTTAAAGAAGTAAGTTATTACATAAGTGATAAAGTTTTAAGTAATGCTGAGATAAATAATTTAACTTGGATCCCTTATGAAAATATCGTCGAAATTAAAGATGAGGGAAAATATGTTATATATGCTAAAGTAGTAGATAATAACGATAATATTTATTATTTAAATACAGATTTAATTATTTTAGATTTATCTGGTTCAGATGTGGTTATTAGTATGGATGATAAATCTTGGCAAAGTTTAACCACACCAATTATTAAAAATTACATAAATGAAAGTAAAGATATAACGATAACGGCTACTGATAATTTATCTGGTATAAAAAGTATCGAATATCATTTAGCGCAAGAAGTATTAACTGAAGAACAATTAAATAATGTTAGTTGGAATACTTATAGTGATAAAGTAACAATAAATAATCAAGGAACATATATTTTATATGCTAAAGTAGTCGATAACGCCGATTATGTAACTTATGTTAATAGTGAATATATAATATATGAAGGCTATCAAATTAATCAAATAACTACAAGCAATAATATAACTAACAATTCTAAAATGATATTAGAATTAAGTTATAATTCTAATTATCAATATAATGATTTAAAAACACATAGTATTATAACTAATATTGCTTTACCACTTAATACTAAATTAACTTTAATCGATAATAATAAAAATAAAGTTTATACTTATATCATCGATACTTTAATAACAACTTATCCATTAACTTCATTTAGTGAAGTTGGTTCAACTAATTTATTTGATGAAAATAATTATACTGGTCAAATTAATGAAAACTTCACATTAATGATCGAATTTAATACGGTTGAAACATTAGAAGATATAAATATTACAATGGAGTTAAATAATCAAGATGGTATAATAAAAACATTAAAACAAACTGAAAAATTATTTAATATATACGATAGCGAAACTAATATTACGATTAGTTCTAATTATAGTAATTCAATAATTTATAACAGTGATTCAACAAATATAATCGATATTGCTCATAATATCAATTATGGAATGATTAATGGTCAAGATATCATCGATACAACTTATGCTGAAAAGATAATTGGTTTAAATATTAAATTAGTCGATAGTAATGATAATATAGTTGCTAAAGAATATTTAAAAAATCTAACTTTTAAAGTTAATAATAAAGAATATTCACCAAATAATGATGGTATAGTTCGAATTAATGATATTGGTAATATCGAAATAACAACATCAATTGATAATAGCAAGTTATTATCCGGGACATATTATATTAAAATTAAGGCTATATCCTCATATGATGGAATGTATGGTAATGAATATAGTAATGAAATTACAATCCCAGTAATTGTTACTAATAATATTACTACTGATTATGGTTTTAATGTAGATTTTAATAATGTAATTACTGATGATATTGTTAATTTTGATATAACTAAAACAGGAACATTTACTGATCCATATATTCGAGTATCATTATATAAAAAACAACAATTAACTGCTTATAATCAAGATTATACATTGATTGATTTAGGTAATTATACAACAACATCATTAAATAAGATTACTGATAATTATTACACTTTGCCACAACAATTAGATTTAATTAATATGCAAGGTGGCTATAAATTTGTTTTCGAACTATATGATGGAACTACAAAAATAGGAACAATAGAAAAGAAATTTATCGTAAGATAGGAGGAGAAAATGAAACATAAAGTATTGATAATTCTATTCATTTTAATAGCAATATTTTTAGGTACTGGCGTTACATATTCTATCTTCTATTCCGATAGTAATATTAATGTCGATCAAAAAATAGCTAAATTTGTTTTCGAAAGTAAACAATTAGATCATTTAGAATTAAACTTAAATAATTTAAATCCAGGAAGTGTCGAAGAATATATGTTTTCTGTTACAAATAAAGAAGAAAAATTAAGTAATGTAACAGTTGAATATCAAATAACTATAAAAACATATCATTTTATGCCTTTAACTATTGAATTATATAAAGAAGGCGAATCAGAAGAATTAATAATGAATTGTGATGAAACTTATTCGCGAAACGAATTTGATGAATTGGTATGTAATTCAAGTGTTCAGACACTAAGTCATAATACAGAAATATTAGATAATTATAAAATAAAATTGACATTTCCAAGTGAATATAATTCTTTAGAATATACAAATTTAGCTGATTTTATCGATGTAGAAATTAATAGTTGGCAGAAGTTAGGTGATTAAATGCGAAAATATTTAATTATAGGTGTAGTTCTTTTAACTGTAGTATTATTAATAACCAATGGTTTAACTTTAGCAAAGTACATTTCTAATTCAGTATGGAACTACTACTTAAATTCTCAAGGATTTTATTTAAGTAGTGATAAACTAGGTGATAATGTTAAAAATGTCAATAATGTTTGGGATGGAACGAGCGTTCATTTCAATTTAACAAATTCAATAAATGAGGCAGCTATAACAGACTATGACATAAAATATAAAGTTACTTGTACATTATCAGATGGTACTGATTGCAAAATAAATGGTACTGATTCTAATACTTATTATGGGACATTATCAAGTTATAATACTTGTATTAATAATAAAAATGATGGCGTAGATACGACAGATTTTGATAAAGCAACTTGCGAATCAAAGGGATATAATTGGGTAATTCAAAAATCTACTGCTGATATCTATTTTGATATAGCAACTGATAATGTAACTGCAGATATCGAAGTAGTAAGTATTGAGCCATATGAAAAGACTTTAACCGGAACATTTATTTTAAAAAAAGATAAAACATTAGTTGAAAAAACAGATATGACTTATCAAAGTTTTAATAATTATGATAGACTAACAATAACAAATTCATCCGATGATAAAAAATGTGTAAAAATTAATTGGGATGCTAACAAATTAAGAATCGATAAAGATAATATAACCAATTATAATATGCAAAATGGTTATATTAATGAAATAATTTTAGAAATTCCTAGTAAAGATAATTTAAGTTACATATTTTATAAAGTAGATAAATCAGCAACTTATGATGTAAATGAATTTTCTTTATTAGAAATAGAATGCAATTAGGAGGTATTATGAAAGCATTAAAAACAATAAAAAAAGTATTAATCGTAACATTTGGAGTAATTTATTTTTCTTTCGCTTTAGTTATGACAGTTTTATTATTAAACTTTAATGACTATCGTGTAACCGTATTTGGTGAAACTTCATTAGTAATTTTAAAAGATAAAGTAAGCCATGAGGATTTTCAAAAGGGTGATTTAGTATTAGTTGAAGAAGCGGCACCAGAAAATTTGCAAGTAGGCGAAACAGTGTTTGTTTATAAAGTAGATCAAATGTCTAAAACAGCTGACATCAACATTGGTAAAGTAGGAGAAGTTAATGTTGATAATCAAGTAATTACTCTAGAAAATGGTGATCCATATTCATTAAAATATTTAATTGGTCGTCCTACTAAAGTATATAATGATATCGGAACAGTATTAAATATAATAGAATCACAATGGGGATTTTTATTCATCGTATTAGTACCTTGTTTCTTAATATTTATATATGAATTATATGCATTAATCGTTGAAATTAAATATGGCGATGAAGTTGATGTTGAAGAATAAAATGTGTTTAGATGCACATTTTTATCAATTTTTATTGACATACATATGTTTGTATGATAGTATATTTATGTAACACAAAAAATGAGGTGTTTAAAATGAAATCATTTATTAAATGGGCTGGTGGCAAAGAAAAAGAATTATCTGTTATTTTAGAAAATATTCCGAAAAATTTTACAAGATATGTTGAACCTTTTGTTGGCGGTGGGGCAGTATACTTTGCATTAAATTGTAATAATTCAATTATAAATGATAAGTCTGACGAATTAATAAATTTATATAAATATATAAAAGATAATAATAAAAAATTTATTAATAAATTAAATGAACTATATCATAATTGGATGTTACTTGAAAAAATTATAGATAATAATGCAAAAGAATTACTAAACTTATATAAAAAATTTTGTAAAGAAACATCTATCGATAAAATAAAAAAAATTAAATATAATGATAAAATTTGTGATTTTGTTATTCAACATTCAAGTGAATTTAATGGTGTATTAACTGAAAGTTTTAATATAAGAATTGACAATTTTATTCACGAAATCCAAAAAAATTTTTATTCTAAAATTTGTCGAATGAATAAAATTGAAAAAGAAAAAGGAAAACTTACTGAAAAAAATATATTAGATAATTTAGAATCAGCATTAAAAAGTGCATTTTATATGCACTTTAGATATTTGTATAATTATAGAAATGAATTAGATATTGATAAAGAATTTTCATCAGCCATTTTTTATTTTATTAGAGAGTATTGTTATGCATCAATGTTTAGGTATAATAAACAAGGAAAATTTAATGTTCCTTATGGTGGCATAAGTTATAATAAGAAAGATTTTAAAAAGAAAATAGATTATATTTCATCTGAAAAAATAAAAAATTATATGAAAAAAACTGAAATATACAATTTAGATTTTGAAGAATTTTGTAATAAAATAAATTTAACAAAAGAAGATTTTATGTTTTTAGATCCACCTTATGATACTGAATTTTCAACTTATGCACAAAATGATTTTAATAAAAATGATCAAATAAGGTTGTTTAATTATTTAAAAAAAACAAAAGCAAAATTTATGTTAATAATTAAAAATACAGAATTTATTTATAATTTATATAAAGATGCTGGATTTTATATATCATCATTTGACAAAAAATATTTGGTAAGTTTTCAAAATAGAAATAATAAAAATGTTGAACATTTAATAATTACTAACTACAAGGAGGATTAGAAATGACCGAAGAATTATTAAAAGAGCATAAAATTACTGCAATAAAACAGATAGTTGATTTAGGAATAAAAAATTTTGCTGAAGGCTTCGAACTTAGATATGCTTCTGAGGTTAATAATCCGGACGGTGTTATTAATTCTAAAAAAAATAATGTTTTTATTGCTGAATTAGGTAAAGAATTTATGTTTTATTCAGCCTTTGTTAGATCATTTGATTCTAGTTTTGGTAAAGTGTTGGAAAATATAGGAAATTCTATTGCTAATTTATCTTATGAAGTAAGGGGAAAAATAGAATCATATTTATTACCTCAGCAGACTCAACACATTGATTATTTGCTTACTGAATATGATAAACATGTTAAACCTAGTGTAGAAGATTATAACAACTTTTATTGTGTCCAACCTAAAAATTTAGAAAGTTATATGAAAACTCACGAAACAGATAATTATTTTTATAACCCTTCAACTAAGGAACATTATGTAATAGAATTAAAATCAGGTGGTGATTTAGATAATAAAAAGGCTAAGGCAGAAAAAAGTGAATTATTACAAGAATATTTTTTGTTAAAAAATAAATTATTGGAATCAGACGATAAAATAAATATATTTTTTGCTACAGCATACAATAAATATGGTGAAGATAAAATTTGGAAACAAGAAAGAGTACAACAATTTTTTTGTGATGAAGAATTATTGATTGGTAAAGATTATTGGAATTTTGTATGTGATGATGAAAATGGATTTGAAATTGTTTTTGAACAATATAAGATTAGTTGTCAATATATTAAAGATGCTTTAGATAGAATTAAAAATTTATATTTTAATGAAAAGAATAGTTAATGATACTATTTTTTTTATATATTAAAAAAGAGAAGCGAATTCTCTTAATTAATTTTTTGTTCGAAACTTATTGTTGCATTTACTAATAATGAAGTATCATTTAAAGTAGCTTCATAACCAATGTTAGTATCAGTTGTATCATCCATAACTTCATCAGCACCTTCATACCATTCAAAGTAAACTCTAATTTTAAATGGTTCTAAGGTATCAGTATAATCAACAGTTCCATTTATAATATTATTTAAAATAGTGGTTGTAGTTATTTGATCACCTTCGATATAATCACTATCTAATATAGCGTACTTACTTATTATTAAATCAGGTAGATTTTCATTAACAACATCTAAAGTAATGTTATAGTTGAAAGAAACACCAACATTAGATGGATCAACTTCGATATCAAAATAACCTTTAGAAGAAGGAGCAATGGTATTATCAGCAACATTAATATTTTCTTCCATAACTGGAGTTATATTAATAGAAGTTGTAGTGTTATTAGTGATATCACTATCATTAACAAGTATTTGCCATTTTGCGAATAATAATTCAATATCGCCATCAACATCAGCAACATATCTTGAGTAAGTATTACTCATAAGACTTAGTGTGAAAGCCAAAGAACTAATTACCATCAAAATTTTAAATTTTGTTCTCATTTAAAACCCTTCTTTCTTCTTTTACACCTTTATTATACATATATATGTGTAAAAAAACAAGATAAAAATGTAAAATTGTATTTTATAAGTGTCAATTATTGTAAAATATTTACATTTTTATATAAAATAGTGTCAATCATTGTAAAAATATATTGTCAAATAATAAAAAAGCTAGTAAAATTAATTTCGACAATTATCGACATATTATATTGACAAAAAAAATTAGTATGCTATAATATAGTTATATTGTAAAGAATATCATAGAAGCCTAATCAAATAGGTTAAATATGAAGGGGTATGAGTTATGGAAAACAAGATTAAGCTTAATTCAAAGAAAATCAAAACTGAAAAAAAACTCAAAAAAATCTTTCGAATAGCTTTATTAGTAATCCTTTTCCTATTTATTCTTTTGTATGTGGTTATAGGTATTATTTATAATAGTGGTAATTTTAGTATAACACTTGATAAAAACTTATACTTTAGTAGAGGTATTGTCATTTACGATGATCCAGACTATAAAGTGTATCGAGCAGAATTATCAATCGCTTCACCTAAGACATTTACAAATATATCTGGTAATTGGTTACCTAATGATTTAAATGAAAGTGACGGGGGGTCACATAACGGTACAGAATACCTTGCTTACACATTTTTTGTTGAGAATATTGGAAATGAGATTACTAGCTATTGGAGAGAACTTTTTATCACAGATGTTATCAAAGAAATCGACGATGCTGTTAGAATTAGAGTTTATCGTAATGGAGACCAAATTACTTATGCTAAAGCTGCTAAAAATGGAGCCAATGAGCCAGATACGACTGCATTTTTAGAAGAAAGTTTAGTTGCCCGTAATAAGGTTGATAATTTTAAACCAGGAGATATCGATAAATACACAATTGTCATTTGGGTTGAAGGTAGTGATCCTGAATGTACAGACGATATCTTAGGTGGTGAATTTTCTGTTTATATGGACTTTAATTCAGAGTATGTTGAAAATTATTAATTTTAAAGAGAGAGGTACATATGGAAAAAAGAAATAAGAGACACGAAAAGCGTGTTAAAAGATTACTTGTTGGAACTGGTTTATGTGCTATCATTTTATCAGTTTCAACCTATGCATGGTTTATTGGTATGAAAACTGTTAATGTTACTGCTTTCGATGTAAAAATTGCTGCTATCGATGGATTATCACTTTCATTAGATGGTACGACTTTCAGTGATTCTGTGACAATTAACGAAGATAATTATAACACTCCTGGTGATGGAACATATTTAACAAATACTAATAGTTGGGGTGGTGATGGATTAATTCCAATGTCATCAGTTGGAAAAATCGATACTACTTCATCAAATTTGATTTTATATGAAAAAGGTAGCTTTACTGCTTCACCTGGTGGTTATCGTGTAATGGCAAGTAAAGTTGAAAATACTGATGCTGAACAAGATGGTTATGTTGCATTTGACTTATTTGTTAAAAACTTATCAGGTAATGAATATTATGATGAAGTTAATATTTTAAATGAAGAAGGAATTTATTTAACTCCACAATCAGCTGTTAAAACTGGTGCTGCTGGTGAAGAAACTGCAGGTATTGAAAATTCAGTAAGAGTTGCTTTCGCACAAATTGGTCGTGTAATTGCTACGGAAGAAAATACTGCAAAAATTCAAGGTATTGATTGTACTGGTGGTAATGGTGTATCTGCCATTTGTGCTAATCGTGATGCTACAATTTGGGAACCAAACGATACTAAACACGTTCAAAATGCTATTAATTGGTATACTACATCATGTGTAAAAAGAATTGCTCAAACTATTACAGATCCTGCTTCATTTAATGGTACTTGTGGTACTGTTAGTGATGGTACATTCGTTCCAACATATGCAGTAAGTGGTGTAATTAATTATACAGATGGAGTAGATGTATATGATGGCGCTGAATATAATAGTTGGACAACTTCGGTTAGTACTACTGCACAAGATGGTAAATTAATGAAAGTATCTACTTTCACAGATTCAATGAAAAATTTAAAAGGAACTGAAAGACCTGAATTATTCTATTTAGCACCAAATAGTATTACAAAAGTAAGAGTTTATATTTGGATTGAAGGTCAAGATGTAGATAACTATGATTTTGCTTCATTAGGAGGACAAATCTCAGTTTCATTCGGATTCACTAAAGAACAATTATATGGTGAAGATATTGAATATGATGGTGATCCACAATTACCAGTAGATGTTGATAAGAGACCAACATCAGGTGAATAAAAAATAAGTAACTAGGAGATTTAATTAAAATCTTCTAGTTTACTAAAATTATATATAGGAGGAAATATGGCAAAAAAATATAATGCTAAAAAAAGCAAAAAAGTTAGAAATTTAGTTGCTATGTGTTGCTTATGTGCTATCTTATTATCAGTTTCAACCTATGCTTGGTTTATAGGTATGAAAACTGTTAATGTAGCTGAATTTAGCGTTAATATAGCAACAACTGAAGGCTTATACCTATCAATGGATGGTCAAAAATGGAAATATACTTTAGATGCTAGAAATGCTGATGCTTATACTGGACATGCTAACCAATGGTTAGATGGCGAAGATGAAGGATTAATTCCAATGTCATCTGTAGGTGATATGGATAAAAATTCTTCAAGAATGAAATTATATGAAAAAGGAAGTTTGACTGCTGTTACAGGTGGTTATAGATTATTAGCTAGTCAAGTTGATAATCATACTACACAAGTTGGTAGTGGTTCTGCTGAATATGTTGAAGGTAATGGCTATGTTGCATTCGATTTATTCATTAAAAACTTATCAGGTAATGAATATTATACTCAAAATAATCCATTAAACGAAGAAGCAATTTATTTAACTACTAATTCTGCAGTTACTGTTGCTGCTGATGGCGAAGAAAAAGCAGGTATTGAAAATTCTGTAAGGGTTGCATTCGCACAAATTGGTCGTGTTAAAGCAGATACTGAATCTGTAAGTAACATTACAAAAATTACTTGTTCTGATGTTCCTGCTGCTGATGGACAAGTTCAAGTAACCGGTATTTGTAGAGAAGCAAGAATTTGGGAACCAAATGATTCTGTGCATGTGCAAAATGCTGTTAATTGGTATGATAAATCTTGTTTAACAAGAAAAGCAGATGGTGATGATGTTAATGATGCTGCTTCATATAATGCAGGTAGTCATTGTGCTACTGTTGAATTAAATCAAGCATATCCAACATATGCAATAAGTAATGAAATTGCTATTGCTGATAATATTAATATTTATGATGGCGCAGCATACAATGGTTATACTAAATCAACAATCGATTATACAACTTATTATAATGATGATGATAGAAGTACTTATAATTTAGTTGATATGACTTATGATGAAGATGCTGGAATTGGATACTTTACTGATACAATGAAAAATATAGCTGGTAAAGATCGTCCACAATTTATGACTTTAGCGCCAAATAGTATTACAAAAGTAAGAGTTTACATTTGGATTGAAGGTCAAGATGTAGATAACTATGATTTTGCATCATTAGGAAAGAAAATTACAGTTAATTTTGGATTCACTAAAGAAAGATATACTGAAGCAGATATTCCAGGATATGATGGACCAAGTACAGATATTACTCCAACAAATGGTGAATAATTGATAATAAAGAAGAGTAATTTGGTTAATTACTCTTCCTTTATTAATTAGGTGGTGAAAAATGAAAAAACAAAATACTTTAAAAAAAAGAATAATTGAAAAAACTAACAAAAAAGTAACGATTACTATTATGGTAATAATAGGTATTTTGCTTATTTTTTCAACATATGCGTGGTTTTCAACCAATTTAAATGTTAGAGTAAAAACATTTACAATGACAGTTAAAAAGAATACGGGATTATCAATCTCATTAGATGGCATTAATTTTGATACTGATATAGTTATATCAGCTGATGAACTTATTAGAGGATTAAGATATACTTATCCTAATAATACTAGTCAATGGGCTGGTGGAGGTTTAGTTCCTATTTCTTCAAATGGAATAACTAATCACGATAGTCCAATATTTAATATGTTTGCAAGTAGCGGTGTTAGGTATCCTAATAAAGATAAAGAAAATGGTTATGTACGGACTAATTTAATGCATGAAGGTGGAAGAAATGAGTACAATAACTATATAGCATTTGATTTGTTTTTTAAAAATGATTCAGGATCACCAACTAGTGATAATTTGTATTTTGATTATGGAACTTCAATTACAATTGAAGAAAATCCTGATGAAGAAATGGTCGGTTTATTAAATTCTTCACGAGTTGGAATTGTTAAAATGGGGTCTGTTGCTAAAGATGCTTCTGCTACTGAAGTTCAGAATATATCTTGTAATAATAATTGTTATTCGATTATTTTTGAGCCAAATAGCAAAGATCATTCAGATTTATCAATTGAAAGAGCAACAAAGTATGGCGTTAATTTAGTAAATGGCCAAGAATTTCCAACTTATGCATTTACTAGGGCTGGTGGACCAATATTTGTTGCTAATACAGTATCAGGTTCACCAAATCTTGATCCAAATTATTTTGAACTACAAGAAACGATGACTGATGAAGATTTTGAAGTACCATTGTTTACAGTTCCAGACGGTATTACCAAAACTCGTGTTTATGTTTGGATTGAAGGACAAGATATCGATAGTTTGGAAACAGATTCTGATGGTGCTGAAATATATATTTCATTGAATTTTATTAAAGATACACAAGGATATGAATAGGGGAAAAAGGTGAGAAGATGAAAAGGGAAGAAAAAGTTGATTTCGATTTATCAGCATTGACTTTAAAAGAATTAATTGAAGTTTATCAAAATATTACAGATTTTTCGCAATTTTTAGTTGAAAGTAAAATAGAAATAGAAGAGGAAACGGAAGATGAATAATTTTTTAGATTTTATTAATAAAGATATTGAGGCTAAAAAGACATTGATTTCCACTATGCCAACTAAGACGAAAACAAATAAGAAAAAATTCAATGAAACAATCGATGAAATTATTAAAAAATATGAAGAATATCAAACAAATACAAGAAATTATTTAATTGCTAAAGCGAAAAGTTTTGAAATAAAAGAAACATCTGATTTAGATAAATTGACAGAAAGGCTAGAAAAATTAGAAAATGTTAAATTTCTTTTAAATCCAACTAATACATATTTAGAAAAAA
The DNA here is from genome assembly GCA_944372275.1 of uncultured Bacilli bacterium. Lineage (GTDB taxonomy): Bacteria > Bacillota_I > Bacilli_A > RF39 > UBA660 > Faecisoma. The sequence continues at coordinate 3,529 of CALVYO010000001.1, read as the reverse complement.
TGTGTTTTGATGAGTTATTATATCAAATTAATAATTATGATACATTTAATTTTAAATCTTTAAATGAAATTATAAATGGTTTCTTAGATAAATTTGAACAAGCAGGTATCCATCTAGAAAGTGATGATTTCAATTATACTTGTTATGTTCACGAATATATGACTGCTTTTTTAGAAGTTCGTAATCGAAGATTAGATAGTTATGATAAAGTTTCAGAAATCTTTGAACAAATATATTGGGTTAATCCTGAACTTATCCACCATATTGAATTAAATTTTAGAAAATTAATTAAAAAGAATGGTCGAAAATTAAATCATTATATTTTAGAACTTCAAAAAGAAGTTATGGATAAAAATAATATTAAGGATTACGCTCATTGTTTAGAAAAATTACAAGATGCTTATATTGATTTAAATATAGCAAGTAAAGAAACTATCAGTGATATAATTGCTATGGCAAAAACTAAAGAATTAGATATCGAACAATATTTAAATGATAGTAAAGGAAGACAAACTGCTTTTGAATCTTTAATTCCTGAGGTTAAAGATGTTGAAAAAGTATTACCTGCTTTAGAAAAATTGAAGTTGAATGTTATAGAATATCAAAATTATTTAGAATTTTATCCTATTTTTAAACATTTTAAAGATGAATACGAAAAATTATTGGCTACTGATAAGAAAGAGTATAAAGGTTTAAAAACTATTATTGATGAAATTGAAAATAAAGAAAATGAATTAGAAAAATTAAATAAAAAAATATTCAGTGGTCGTCCCGGTTTGTTTGAATTTAGATCAGATAGTGGTTTAAAACAATTAAAACTGCAATCGGTTATGAAGGCTAATGAATTATATGAGTTATATAAAACTTACGATATTGAATATTTTAAAGATAAAATAATGATGGTATTAACTGAAACATTAACTATTTCTGATGTTTTGCATTTATATTATAGTTTTGATTATTTTAAAAAATTAACTATTCAAAAAATTTATAATATGACAGAATATGAAGAAATTATTAAATATAGCGATAATTTTGATTTGTTTGCGATGAATCCAACCAATATTATTATTACAGGAGTACCAATTTTTAAAGAAAATAATATTGCTAAGACAATTAGTAACAAATACCGTTTAAATAGTATTAATATTACTGAAGATGATTTAAACGAAGATAGTTTAAAAACTCTACTTAATAAAATATTGTTAATATTACGAGTTAGTAAAATTGAAAAAAGTGAAACTTCTGTTGAAAAAATTTGGTTTATGGTTCAAGTTGAAAAAATTATTGCTAAAGAAATTAAAGAGAATGAATAAACATTCTTTTTTTTGATTTTTTGTATTGTAAAAAAATGTCGAATATGGTAAAATTATATATAGTATGAAAAGAGTCGAAGATAGGGTTGATATAGTATGGTAAATAAAGGAAAAATATCAGATAAAATTATTAATGTTGTCTTAAATATATTGATTTTTATTTTTGGTGTTGTTTTATTGATTTCAATTTATAACAACATTCAAGTAAAATTATTAGGTAATGACTATTCAAGTTTCTTTGGTTATTCTGTATTTGAAGTTCAAACTGGTAGTATGGGCGAAGCAGTAGAACCTGGAGATTGGATCGTAGTTAAATATTCAAGAAATATAAAAATAGATGATATTGTTACTTTTAAACAAGATGGTGAGTTTATAACCCATCGTGTTATTGAAGCATATCAAGGAACTTTTGTTACTAAAGGTGATGCCAACGATGCTAAAGATGATCCGATTACACAAGAACAAATTGTCGGTAAAGTTGTAAAAATATTACCAGCATTTGGAATATTTAAGAAAACTATTTTTAATCCAATTGTTTTAATAGCAATTATTATAACTATTTATTTAGTTAATTTAACATTTAAAAAGAATAAGAAGGAAAAGAAGATGAGTAAGTTAGATATTATTGTTGCAAATATAATGAAAAAACTAAAAATATTTAGTAAAAATATTATTAAGTTAATAAAAAAAGATAATAAGAAAATAGTTAACGATAATTATGTTAAAGAAGAATTAAAACCTAAAGAAGTTATCAAAAATGAAATTAAAGAAGAAAATAATGAAGTAAAAGTTACAAAAGTTGAAGAAGTTAAAGATGAAAATATTGACGAAACAATTACCGATTTGAAACCATTAGAAGCAGAAGATTTAGATAAAACAATGTACTTTAGAATGATTCAAGTAGATAAAGATGAAATCGAAAATGCTTATGCTAAAAAAATTGAAGTTGAAGAAGAACCAGTAGTTGTGGAAAAAGATGAAGAAGAAAAAGTTGACGAAGTTGAATTAAAACTTGAAATGTTACAAAATAAAAAGAAAAAATTCAAAAATATTATTGAAAAAGTAATGTTTATGAAAGAGGAAGAAATAAAAGAGATAATCGATGTTTTAAATAATGGAGAACCATTAAAAACAAATGAAGCAACTATTAAAGATAATTTTTTAAAGATTTATATCGATGGTAAATACTATAATTATTGTGGCGACATCAATGTTGAATATAATGGACGCAATATGAATGTAAGACTTGAAACTGCTTTAAAAGAATCTGCAGAAAAAATGTTAAAATCATATAAAGGAACTGATAATAAGTATAGTGAAAAGGTAAAAAAATATACTAATATCTTTACTTTATTAATACATTTAGAACATACATATTTAGTTATCGATGACAATAAAATAAAAAAACAAACTTATAAAAATAAAATGATTAAATATATCGGTACTGAAGTTGATCCAAAAACAATCAATGAAATGATAAGTAAGATTTTAAAAATTCAAAAGACTTATAAATCTGCTATTAAAGTAGTTTTGGAAAAATTAGAAACAACTTTGTTTGAATTAAATTATAATGCTTTATCAATTAAAAATATTTATGCAGTTGAATTAAACCATAATATTAATTTTAGTAAAGTATATAGTGATTATATTGTTGATAAAACTTATTCTGATGGTATTGTTGCCGAAGATAAAATAGAAGTATTATTAACTTTATTATTAGTCCAAATTGTTAAAGATGTGTTGAATGCGGATTTTAATAAAAAATATATATTCTATTTACCAGAAAGTTTATATACTAAAACAAATAAATTAGATAAAATATTTAACTTATTTGCCGATGAATATGCAAAGAATAACATCATCGTTTTAGCGCAATATGAAGAATTATCTAGAAATAAAAAAGTAATTAAAACATTAATTAAAGATGGATATAAATTTGCTGTTGATTTAAAAGCTTCTAAAGTAAATACAAAAGATCAAGGTGTTATAGAGGCGATGGAATACATCTTTATCGATAAAAGAGTAAAAGGGAAAATGTTTGAATCTATTGATGTTTTGTCATCAATAAAAGAAGAATTACACAATAAAATTGCTTACGATGATATCGCAAGTAAAGTAGGAAGTTATTGGGGGAATTAGTTTATGAATACATTTTTAAGATTTTTTTACGAATTTATATCTATCTTTTTTGATGGATTGTTTAATGCTTTTAA